>JAHZEH010000110.1 GCA_019421925.1 Clostridia bacterium | reverse complement strand
GCCCCTGGGCCTGCTTCTCTCCAGTCCCGTGGCCGAGCGCTTCGGGGTGCCGGTCTGGTTCCTGGTTACAGGGATAGGCGTCTTGACCTGTGTGGCGGTCTGCAAACTGATTGCCGGCAGATCCAGGGAATAGAACACAAAGGAAAAGCCCCCGGCTCACGGCCGGGGGCTTTTGTAACGGGCTTGAACTGGTCTACAGGCAGGCCCTGAGAATTTTGAGCACGTCGTCTGCGCTCAGCGGTACATAACCGGCGTCCAGACCCATGGCAGCGGCCTTTTTGGCCATAATCTCCAGCTTCTCCTCGCCGATGCCCACCTCTTTGAGGGTCATGGGGATGCCCAGGGAGACGAAGAAGTCATAGGTCATGTCGATGGCCTTGTTGGCAATCTCGTAACGGTCCAGGGAGGCGTCGATGCCCCAGACATTGATGCCATAAGCGGCGAATTTATCCACCGTCTTGTCCGAGAGGATATAGCGCATCCAGCGGGGGGTAATGATGGCCAGGCCTTCGCCGTGGGTGATGTCGTAGAAGGCTGAGAGCTCGTGCTCAATGGGATGCACAACCCAGGCCACGGGGGCGCCCAGGGAGAGGATGCCGTTGATGGCCAGGCTGGACGCCCACATCAGGTTGGCGCGGGCCTCGTAGTTATCCGGCTCCCTCAGGGCGATGGGGCCGTATTTGATGCAGGTCTTGAGGATGACCTCGGAGAAGCTGTTTTGGACATAGGCCCCGTCAAAGGGATTGAAGTAGCTCTCAAAGGTGTGGCTCATGATGTCCGCCGTGCCCGCCGCCGTCTGCTTCTTGGAGACGGAGAAGGTGTATGTGGGGTCCATGACGGAGGCTTTGGGCTTCATGAGAGGGCTGGAGGTGCACAGCTTGTCGTTGGCCTCCATGTCGGAGATGACGGCATGGGGGTCCATCTCGGAACCGGTGGCGGCCAGGGTGAGTACGGAGACGATGGGCAGGGCGTCCGCAATCTTGCCGGGGTCGGTTACCAGGTCCCAGGCGTCCCCGTCATACTTGGCGCCCGCGGCGATGACCTTGGCGCAGTCGATGGTGGAGCCGCCGCCGATGGGCAGAACCACGTCAATGCCCTTTTCCCTGCACAGGTCCACGCCCCTGCGCACGGAGGTAATCTTGGGGTTGGGTTCCACGCCGGCGAGTTCGGTCACGGCAACGCCGTGGGAGGCGAGCTGCCTGAGGGCCTCGTCGTAGAGACCGAGTTTCTTGATGCTGCCGCCGCCGTAGACCAACAGGGCGTTCCTGCCGTATTTGCTCACAGCTTCGCCAAGGTGGGAGATTTCACCCTTGCCGAAGTAGATTTCCGTGGGGATGGAGTAGTAGAAGTTTTGCATAGGAGTACCTCTTTCGTTGAGCTGGACAGGGGGGGGAGCCTCTGCCTGCAAAACCATTATACGGTGTGGGAGGAGGTTTGACAATCTTTTTACGTTAAATTTTCGTCAAAAATCCGGAGGGTATTCTGGAATTCGACCCGATTGTGGAAAACAGGACAAACTTTAGCTCCAGTAGCCCGGGGATAGCGCAGCTTTACAGGGCAAAGCTGTCCAGTCTTTGCTGGAGCCCCTCAAAAAAGAGGGACATATGGTATCCGTCCGCCGCCGCATGGCCGATGGTCAAGGTGACGGGCATGGAGACCCTGCCGCCACACTCCCGGTATCTTCCGAAGGTGACGATGGGGAAGAGATTGGGGGAGCCCCCATATTGGAAAGTGGAGTAGGCGGAATAACTGCACCAGGGGACGCAGGAGATGCAGAAGAAATTCCGGGGCTGCCCGGACTTGGGCTTGATCCCGCGGCAGTCCCTGTAGCGCTCCATGTCCTCCGTCACGTTGCGGTAGAAGGCATGGAAGTCCCCGCTGAAGTCGCTCCAGAGGTCGGAGAAGGTGTGATCCTCCTGATGGAAAACGGTAAAGTTGGGGTTCATGAAGGAGTAGTATCCGGGATTGCCCTGCTCGTCCAGTCCCATGCACAGCTCCTGCTGGGAGGCGATCTCCAGGCCGGTGAGGCAGATAAAGGCGGCGTAGAAGCGGAGCCCCCGGCCCTTGACGGTCCGGAGGAAATGGGTGATATCGGCCTCCACGGTCATGCTGTTGACGCACGGGAGTTTATCCCGGTAGTATTCATAGTGGCCGGCGCGGGGCCAGCATTCCCTGTCGTAGGGGGTGAACAGCGCTTCGGACAATTTGAGCTCTCCTCCTTATGGCGTTGCCTTTTTATTCCCCCCGCTGGACAAGGGGGGCAAGGCATAAAAGCCATGTGAGCCCTGTCCGCTGGGGATATCATTATTATAGAGCAGGGGGCGGGATTATAAAAGCCGTGGGAATTCATGCAAAAGGCCGGCCCGGAAACAGATACCGGGCCGGCTTTAGCTTGTCGGGAAATCCCTGGGATTGTCAAGGGCCGAAGCCCTTGACGGCCCATCCGGCTCCGGCGGCGTGAACGCCCGAACGGATGAAAACCCTCAGGGTTTTCGTTCTTTTCAGCATTTCCCGCACGGGAGCCCGCAGGGCGAGAGGGAAATGCTGTCCCCTCAAAAAAGCGGTGTGAGCTGCTTTTTTGACACTCTGGGACCGGTCCGGAAACAGATACCGGGCCGGTATTTGACAGTGTGGGCTATTGATTGAGATCCTCCAGGACGGTGCGGGCCGCAATTCTGCCATGGGCCAGGCAGACGGTATTGGTGGTGGAGCCCAGGACATGGGAGGCTGTCACCTCGCCCGCGGCGTAGAGCCCGGGGATGGGGGCGCCGCCGGAACCCAGCACACGGGTATCAATGTCGATCACCACGCCGCCGTGGTCGGTGTGCAGTTCGGGCATGGCTTTCGCGCCGTAGAAGGGGCCCTCGCGATAGGAGGTGGTGAGGTATTGTTCAGAACGGCCGAACTCCTTATCCTCTCCCGCCTCTACGGAGGCGGAATATCCGTCCAGCGTGGCCGCAAGAGCTTGGGCGTCAATCCCCAGCTTGCCGGCCAGTTCCTCCACGGTGCCGCCCTTCTCATACATGCTGATGTCATTAGCCAGATGATTGTCGCCGGGCACACACACCGTGTCGATGATCTGCTGGTTGAGAATGACATAGCATACGCCGCCCGTCTGGGCGGTGATGGCGTCCGCCGCAGACTTGTCATAATAGGTGTCCTCGTTAAGGAAGCGTACGCCTTCTGCGTTGACGGCAATGGCGCCGCTGGTTATGACAGAGGACATGGAGCGGCTGGCGCCCCTCCACACCAGGGCAAAGCTGTGATAGTTGGCCTGGTCCATGCAGATGAGCTGGCCGCCCGCGGCCTCGGCCATCTGCATGCCGGAGCCGTCCGCGCCGACGGATACGTCCGTCATATAGCCGGCGTATTTAGGATTATACTGGGCGATCAGGTCCTGGTTGGCATTATAGCCGCCGGTGGCCAGGATGACCGCATCGGCATAGATATTGTAGGAAGTGCCGTCGGGGGCCTCAACCTGAACGCCCCTGACCCTGCCGTCCTCCACCAGAAGGGATTCGGCACGGGTATTCAGGCGAGTGTCGATGCTGCGCTCCTTGAGGACGGAGTCCATGGCCCGGAGCAGGTAGGGGCCGAAGCGGCTGCCGTCCCCCCGGTGGATGAAACCGTCCACACGCATCTTGACGCCGAGGCTCTGGAGCCAATCGATGTTATCCCCTGCCGACTCGGCGATCCGCACGGCGGATTCCTCGTGATAGAGGTCCTCGTTGATCTCACTGCGGTTGCCGCCGCCTGTGCCCGTGGCCTTGGTGACGGCAAGATAATTCACAAAGTCCTCCTTGGTGTAACCCTCGGAGATACCGGCCTCGGCCTGCAGCTGGGTGGAACCGCCCATGACATAGCCGGTGCGCACGGAGGAACCGCCCAGGATGCCCAGCTGTTCCACCAGAATGACGTCGAGGCCCTGTTCGTTGGCCTCCACCGTGGCGGCCAGGCCGGCGGTGCCGCTGCCAACCACCACCACCTGGGTGGTCACATCCTCATAGGTCCGGACCTCTGCGGGGGGAGCGGGCATGGCGGCGGGGTCTCCGCCCGCATCTTTGACGGCCTGGGCCACTGCGGCCCGGAGAGCGGCGCTCGATACCGTGGCGCCGGAGACGGTATCCACGTTGACCGTCTGGTTTTCCAGAATGTCCTGGCGCACCATCTCCATGGCGTATTCGCCCAGATAGCCCGTCTCGGAGTTTTCGCCAATGATAATGTCCTCAATGGCGCTGTCGCTGAAGATGACGTCCACCGTGAAGTTGCAGTTGTGCCCGGTGGCCTCCGCCGTGTAGGTGCCCGCTTGATAACCGGCGGCGGGCTGGGCGGCGGGGGGAGCCTCCGTCTGCTGGGGGGCGGCGGCAGGGGTGGCTGAGGGCTCTGCGGACTGTTCCTGGGACGCCGAGCAGGCGGCCGTGGAGAGAAGCAGCAGCAGAGAGAGCGTCAGGGAGAGCAGCTTCTTCATGTTGATTTCCTCCAAATCAGATTCGCGGTACCCGGCCGGGTTCCGCTTTTATCAGCTTAATGCCTGCCATAATCGGAGGGTCAACCATAAATTTGCTATTGATGGACAATGGGAATCCACACGTCCCGATAATATACGTAGGCGTCCTCCTTGCCGTGAACGGATACCGTCCGGCACAGGACGTTGCCCGAGAGGGGCATGCCGCATTCCTTGAGGAAGGCGACGGCGGGGAGGAGGGCTTTTTCATAATCCTCGCTGGTGTGCATGAGCACGGAGGTATAGATACAGGGGGAGGGGGGGACGAATTCCAGCCCTTCATAATTGGTCAGGCCGATGGAGGGGGCGTCGTTCTCCCACAGGGCGATGCCCACGTCACAGGTCTCGATCCGCCCGCGGGCAAACTCCTCCTGGGGGAACTCCAGGTAAGGGAAGGTGACCAGTTGGTTTTCAAAGAGCAGGGGGGAGCGGGTATCCTCATCCTGAAGCGGGGAGCCGTTTTCAAAGAGCTTATAACAGAGCATGCCGGGCCTGTTTTTGATGGAGAAGCGCCCCAGGTTTTCACGGACCGCACCGATATCCTCCAGCTTTTTCCGCAGCCCCCCCAGCTTTGCCAGCTCCTCAAAGACATGCTGTTCAATGGCTTTTGCCCGGCTCTCCAGCTCGAGGCGAATCTCCTCAATTCCCTTGGCGGCTAGAAGCTCCTGGGCCTCCTCCAGGGAGAAGCCATAGCGCAGATAGGTGCGGGCCTTGCCCAGAATGCACACGTCGATGATGTCAAACTGACGGTAGCCGTTCTCGCCGTCTTTGAGGGGCGATATGATCTTCTTGCGTTCATAATACCGGATGGTCTCCGGGGCGAGCCCCACCAGCCTGGAGACCTGGCCGATCTTGAATTTGCTCCGTTTCACTTATCCGTCCTCCCTGAAAAAGTCTGTGATGCATGACAGCATTTTATCATACCGGGGGCGCGCATTGGACGGGAAAATGAAAAAAGCTCTCCTCCCTGCGCCCGGGACAGCAAAAAGGCCGGATATTTCCGGCCTTTTAAAAGCTTGTGCGGGGGACTTTTTCTGCCGCTATTTGAGAACAAACACCTTGACGTTGCGCTTGCGCCCCCAGCGGAGGCACTCCTTGACCGTGTCCATGAACAGGTCGATCTGAAAGCGGTCGGTGTGGCGGAAAGCGCCGGTGTCCTCGGCCACGCCATAGCCGTAGCCCTCCACATACAGGCGGGTGCCATAGGGGATCTGTTTGGGATTGACAGCAATGGTGCCCACCTTGGGGCGGGTTCCCGTGGCCGTCTTGTTGCCGGTGTGGGTGTAGGCCGTGACCTCAATGTAGAGCGTTTCCTTGATCTCGCTCTCCTTGGGGGGGGACTGATTCTTGCGGTTGTCGTTCTGGAGCTTGACCGGGTCCTTAACCGAGACCGCCACGTCCTTCTTGGTGCCCACGATGGTGATCTGGTCCACGGGGTGGCGGGAGATGGTTTGTTCGATAACCTCCCGCTCGGACTCCACACCGTCCCGGTACACCACCCGGTATTTGACATTTTTGATGCCCTCGGAGCCCTCCTGCTCGATGCGGGTCTTGCCCGTCTGAAGGGTGTCGTCGTTCCTGGTGACCTTTTTAAAGGCGATAGGTTTGGCGACGGACTCATATTTGACCTCCACGTCCGTCACCTCAATGCGCATCCCCGCTTCCAGGGGCACATAGGGGGCGGGGGAGACCTCGTCCTGGTCGTCGTAGGCCACGCCGGCGGCCTCCAGCGCGTCCCGGACGCAGCCCTGAGAGAGGGAGAGTTCCGTGAACTGGCCGCCCGCTGTGACGTAGACCGTGAAGGCGCGCAGAATCTGGATGGTGTCCCCCTCTTCCAGCTCCTCCTCGGGAGCGGGGTATACCTTGTCGCCCGCGGAGAGGCTGACCCCCATCTCGCTGAGCAGGCCCGAGACTGTGCGGGCCTTTGTGGAGAGGCGGGTGGTGACGCCCTGGTCGTAGAGCAGCACGTCGGTGGTGGCCGCGGGGACGGGGGCGCTCTCCTGCGTTGCGCCGATCAGGAGCGCCAGGAAGGCGGCGCAGGCCATGAGGGTGCAGGCCGTGCCGAACACCCAGCGGCTGCTGTGGGGCCCTTCGGGCGCGATGGGCACCGCCGTGCCGTCCCCC
>JAHZEH010000011.1:15391-20820 GCA_019421925.1 Clostridia bacterium | reverse complement strand
CAGGCGGAAAATGCTGATCTCGGAAAAGTGCGGATGCACTTTTTCGACAGCCACAAGCATGGGGGTTTCAGGGGGGCTTTTTCAAAAGCCCCCCTGAAATCCGCCCAAAGCATCCCCGGGGAATTATCAAGGGGCCGCGGCCCCTTGATTTTCATTCCGGCTCCGGCGGCGTGTACGCCGGAACGGACAAATCCAGAGGATTTGATTCCCATATTTTCCGCCGTCCGGGAGCCTGGAAGGCGACCAGGCGGAAAATGCTGATCTCGGAAAAGTGCGGATGCACTTTTTCGACAGCCACAGGCATGGGGGTCTCAGGGGGGCTTTTTCAAAAGTCCCCCTGAAATCCGCCCCAAAGCCCGCTTTTCATCTTCCTGCGTTCAACCTCCAAAAAGGTCCTCTCCCGTTTTGCGGGCAAATACTGCCCTCTCAACGGCATAGAATATTTTTACCCCCTTTTGCATTTATCCGAAATGGTGTATAATATTAAGGAAGAATTGGGGCGCAGGGCGCGCCCCAGTTTCCAAGGAGAATAAATCCATGATCTTGCACCTCGGCGGCGACTCCATCCTCTTCACAAGCGCCATTGTCGCCATTATTTCCACCGATGCGCTGCGCGCCAAAGGGACGCGCACTTTTTTCGCCCGCATCAAGGAGCAGGGCCGCTTCGTCCCCTGCTCCGGCAAGGCCGCCTCTCTGGTCATCGCCCAGGAAAAGGGGGAGACCAGGGTGTATGCCTCCCCAGTCTCCTGCAAAGCCCTGCAGCGCCGCTGCGGCATGCTGCACATCCGGGCAACGGCCGATCCCCAATAGAAAGGAAACCAATCATCCATGACAACGCAATCCAACCATTACGACGCCTCGGATATCAGAGTGCTGGAGGGGCTGGAGGCCGTGCGCGTCCGCCCCGGCATGTACATCGGCTCCACGGATTCCCGCGGGCTGCACCACCTGCTCACCGAGGTGGTGGACAACTCCATTGACGAGGCGCTCGCCGGTTTCTGCTCCCATATCGAGATTTTCCTGAAAGCCGACGGCTCGATCTCCGTCAGGGACAACGGCCGCGGCATCCCCGTGGGCATCCACCCCGTGCTGGGCATCTCCGCCCTGGAGGTGGCCCTGACCAAGCTCCACGCCGGCGGCAAATTCGGCGGCGGCGGCTATAAGGTCTCCGGCGGCCTTCACGGCGTGGGCGTGTCCGTCGTCAACGCCCTCTCCGAGTGGCTGGTGGCCGAGGTGCGCTCGGGCGGGCATATCTATACCCAGCGCTTTGAACGGGGCGAACCGGTCGCCAAGATGGAGATTACCGGCGACACAGAGGAGACAGGCACCACCATCACCTTCAAGCCCGACAAGGAGATCTTCGAGGAGGTGGATTACAGCCTGGAGCTGGTGTCCTCCCGCATGCGGGAGATGGCCTTCCTCAACCGGGGCATCTCCATCGCCATTGACGACGAGCGGGTGGGCGTGCATAAGTCCTACCACTTCGAGGGGGGCATTGTCTCCTTTGTCCAATACCTCAACAAGAACAAGGATCTGCTCTTCCCCGAGCCAATCTATTTCTGCACGGAGAAGGACGAATCCATTGTCGAAGTAGCCATGCAGTACAACGACGGCTACCAGGAGAATATCTTCAGCTACGCCAACAACATCAACACCCACGAGGGCGGCTCCCATCTGGTGGGCTTCAAAAACGCCCTGACGAGGGTCATCAATAACTACGCCCTCAAATATAAGTTCCTCAAGGACAGCGACGCCAAGCTCACGGGGGAGGATGTGCGCGAGGGCCTGACGGCCATCATCTCCGTCAAGCTGACCGACCCCCAGTTTGAGGGGCAGACCAAGACCAAGCTGGGCAACTCCGAGATCCGTCCTCTGGTGGACGGCGTCGTCTCCGAGGGCCTGACCGCCTTCCTAGAGGAGAACCCCTCCTCCGCCCGCATCATCATTGACAAGTGCATGCAGGCCAGCCGGGCCCGTGAGGCCGCCCGCAAGGCCAGGGAGCTCACCCGCCGCAAGACCGTGCTGGAGTCCACCTCCCTGCCCGGCAAGCTGGCCGATTGCTCGGAGAAAGACCCGTCCCAGTGCGAGATCTATATCGTCGAGGGGGACAGCGCCGGCGGCTCGGCCAAAATGGGGAGGGATAAGCGTACCCAGGCGATCCTGCCCCTGCGGGGAAAAATCCTTAACGTGGAAAAAACCCGCCTGGACCGCACCCTCTCCAACGCCGAGATCAAAAACATGATTACCGCTTTCGGCGCGGGCATCGGGGAGGAGTTCAATCCCGAAAAACTCCGCTACCACAAGATTATCTGCATGACGGATGCGGACGTGGACGGTTCCCATATCCGGATCCTGCTGCTCACCTTCTTCTACCGTTATATGCGTCCTCTCATTGAGAACGGCTATGTCTACATTGCCCTGCCCCCCCTGTACAAGGTCAAGAAGGGCAACTTTGAAAAATATGTTTACGACGACGTGGAACTGGACCGGGTCCTGAACGATATTGGCCGGGACAGCGGCCCCAAGGTTGATCTTCAGCGCTACAAGGGCCTGGGTGAGATGAATCCCGAGCAGCTCTGGGAGACCACCATGAACCCCGAAAGCCGCACCATGCTCCGCGTGACTGTGGAGGACGCCATGGCCGCCGACGAGATCATGACCGTGCTCATGGGCGACAAGGTGGAACCCCGCCGGGAGTTTATCGAGCAGAACGCCAAGCTCGTGGCCGACCTGGACATCTAGCATGGAGGGCCGCCGCAAGTACTCTCTGGCCGCCCTGAACTGGACCATGTTCTCCGTGTCCGGCTTTATGGGACTGTACCAGGCCGCCAGCCAGGTGGTCAACACCCGTATCTGCGCCGGGATGGGCGTGGGCAGTTCGGGCATGGGCCTTATGCTCTCCCTGTACTTCGCCGCCCAGGTCGTCTCCGCCCCAGTTTCCCCTTTGTCTGCCTGGGCTTCTTTGTCACGGGCTTCGGCTTCTCGGGCGTCAACGCGGTTCAGAGCGGGGTCATCAGCGACGAGAACGGGGCGGCCAACGCCGCCCGTGTTCTGGGGGATGGCCAGGCCGTCTACGGCCTGGGGACCACGCTCTCCCCCCTGCTCTGCGCCCTGCTGCTGGGCGACGGGGGCTGGCGGCCCATCTTTTGGCTGGTGCTCCCCCTGTTCGGGCTGTGCCTGCTGAACTTTTTACGCATGCCCTTCGGCGGAACCGTCTCCTATACGGGCAAAAAAACCGCCGCCTTCTCTCTTATCCGGGGGGACAGGGTTTTCGTGCTCTGCATGGTCCTCATGGCTCTGGCCGCCGCCACAGAGAGCGTGGTCTATCTCTGGCTGGAGCCCTTTGCCAGGGAGGCCGGGTTCACCCAGTCCCAGACCACCCTGCTGCTCACCCTCTATTGGCTGGTGTTCATCCCCGGACGGATTGCGGCGGGCCGCATCAGGAACACTGCCGCCCTGCTCACAGCCTGCTGTCTGGGAGGGGGCCTGCTGCTGGCCGCCATGCTGCTGGCGCCCGGCGTCCCGGCGAAGTTTATCCTCACGACCGGGGCCGCCCTCTTCATCGCGCCCATGTGGCCGGGCTTCTTCAACTTCGGCGCCCTGCGTCACCCTCGGACCTCCGCCACAGCCTACGGTCTCATGCAGGTCTCCAGCGCCCTGGGCTGTACCCTGATCCAGCCTGTTATCGGCCTGGCCGCGGAAAAGCTGAGCATCGCCGCCCTCTTCGGCGTGTGCGCCGTCCTCTTCGGGGGTTGTGCTCTGCTGCTCCAGTGGATTGTGAGAAGGGGCGGGGGACAGACTCAGTCCGCCGGGGCCGCCGCCTGAGAGGAAAGAGGCTGCGCTTCAAAAATGTGCCGGTGCGGCCTTGTTCCCGGGTGGGTTGATGCGCCTTTGCGCCAGTGTACCGCCACGGTTCAGGGGATGCTGCCCATCTGCCGGCGCGGTTTTGTTTCCGCGCGGTATTGGGCCTGCGCTCCTTTATGACGCGGCCCAGTCCCAGCAAGGCGCTGGCCGCGCCCTCCTGGGCCCGGCTCCGCTTCCGCCAGCTCATGGTCCCGGTCCTAAGGCTATTGCCCGCGGGCTGGCGCGGCCCTGCCGCTTGGTCGAAGTAAATGCGTCGATACGACTCGCTTCAGCGGCTGGGCTATGACGCGGGTTTGGGCGAACGCGGCTCGCTCCCGCTTCGCCTCCTTCTCCCAAGCCCCGCTTCCGCCAGCTGGCAGTTCGGTACAAAGGCAGCTGCCCATCTGCTGGCGCGACCTTGTTTCGTTGTTCAAACTGATTATGGAAAGGGATTCCAAACATTTTGGGATACACCGCCAGCTTTCGCCAGATAGAATTTTCCAAGTTTAAGGAGTAAAAGTCATGCCAGACAACCAAGCGCCCGTCCAGGGCACCAAGCTCATTCCGGCCGATCTGGAGACGGAGATGAAAAAATCCTTCATCTCCTACGCCATGGCCGTCATCATCAACCGGGCCCTGCCCGACGTGCGCGACGGCCTCAAGCCGGTCCACCGGCGCATCCTCTACTCCATGGATGAGCTGGGCCTCCAGCCCGACAAGCCCTTCCGCAAAAGCGCCCGCATTGTGGGCGACTGCCTGGGCAAATACCATCCCCACGGCGACAGCTCGGTCTATGAAGCCATGGTGCGCATGGCGCAGGACTTCTCCATCCGCTACATGCTCGTCGAGGGCCACGGCAACTTCGGTTCCGTGGACGGGGACGGCGCCGCCGCCATGCGGTATACCGAGGCCCGCATGTCCAAGCTGTCCTCGGAGATGATGCGGGACATCGACAAGGAGACCGTGGATTTCTATCCCAACTTTGACGAGACCCTCATGCAGCCCTCCGTCATGCCCGCCCGCTTCCCCAACCTGCTGGTCAACGGCTCGGGCGGCATCGCCGTAGGCATGGCCACCAACATTCCGCCCCACAACCTGGGGGAGGCGATCGACGCCTGCACCGCCATGATCCACAACCCGGATATCACCGTCGAGGAGCTCATGGACATCATCCATGGCCCCGACTTCCCCACGGGCGGCATCATCATGGGCCGCAGCGGCATCCGGGAGAGCTACCGGACGGGCAGGGGCCGCATCGTCGTGCGGGCCAAGACGGAGATCGAGCCCATGAGCGCCAACCGCTCCCGTATCATCGTCACCGAGATCCCCTACCAGGTCAACAAGGCCAAGCTGGTGGAAAAGATCGCTGAACTGGTGCACGACAAACGCATCGAGGGCATCTCGGATCTCAGGGACGAGTCGGGGCGGGACGGCATGCGCATCGTCATCGAGCTCAAAAAAGACGTCAACGCCTCCGTCGTACTCAACCTGCTCTACAAGCACACCCAGCTCCAGGACACCTTCGGCGTGATCAACATCGCCCTGGTGGACGGGGAGCCCAAGGTGCTCTCCCTCTCCCATATGCT
>JAHZEH010000011.1:13541-15381 GCA_019421925.1 Clostridia bacterium | reverse complement strand
GGACCACCAGTATGACGTCATCGTGCGGCGCACCAAGTTCGACCTGGCCAAGGCCGAGGCCCGGGCCCATATCCTGGAGGGCCTCCTCATCGCCCTGGACAACATCGACGAGGTCGTGCGCATCATCCGCAGCAGCCCGGACGCCGCCACCGCCAAGGCCCGCCTCTCTGAGCGGTTCGGCCTGTCCGAGAAGCAGACCCAGGCCATTTTGGATATGCGTCTCCAGCGTCTGACCGGCCTGGAGCGGGATAAGATCGAGGCCGAGTACGCCGAGCTTCAAAAGCTCATCGCCGAGCTCAAGGCCATATTGGCCGACGACGCCAAGGTCTGGCAGATCATCGAGGACGAGATGCTGGAGATCAAGCGCAAATACGCCGATCCCCGCCGCACGGAGATCACCTCCACCTTCGACGAGATCGACTTCGAGGACCTCATCGAGGAGGAGGACATGGCCGTAACCATGACCCACTTCGGCTATATCAAGCGGACCCCCGCCGAGACCTACCGCAGCCAGCGCCGCGGCGGCAAGGGCATCGCGGGGACGGCGGTGCGGGAGGAGGACTTTGTTGAGCGCCTCTTTGTCACCTCCACCCATAACCCCCTCTACTTCTTCACCAACCGGGGGCGGGTGTTCACCATCAAGTGCTTCCAAATCCCCGAGGCCGGCCGCACCGCCAAGGGCACGCCCATCGTCAACCTGCTTCAGCTGGCGGACGGCGAAAAGGTTACCGCCGCTTTCCCCGGCACCAGCGAGGGCAAATATCTCGTGCTGTGTACCCGGGGCGGCATCATCAAAAAGACCGACCTCTCCAGCTTCGACAACATCCGCAAGGGCGGCCTGATCGCCCTCAGCCTGCGGGATGACGACGAGCTGATCTCCGCCCAGGTATCCAGCGGCCAGGATGAGTTCATCGTGGCCTCCCGCTTCGGCAAGTGCATCCGTTTCTCCGAGGCGGATGTCCGCCCCATCGGCCGCACGGCCACAGGCGTACGGGCCATGATGCTCGAGCCCGAGGATGAGGTGGTGTCCCTGGAGAAGATCGCCTCCGGCCAGCAGGTGCTCACCATCTCCGAGCTGGGCATGGGCAAGCGCACGGACGAGTGCGACTACCGCTGCCAGAACCGCGGCGGCAAGGGCGTGGCCGCCATGATGCTCACCGACCGCACCGGCAGCCTCTGCGCCCTGCATGTCATAAACGGCGACGAGGACGTCATGCTCATCTGCGACGACGGCACCATCATCCGCATGGCCACCGGGGAAATCAGCCTCATCACCCGCCACACCCAGGGCGTCAAGCTCATGCGGGTGGCCGACGGGGTCAAAGTGGTCTCCGCCTGCATCGTCCCCCACGAGGAGGAGCAGGAGGAGGAAGGGGCGCCGGAGAGCGCCGCGTCTGATTCTGAGGAATAGAACCATCCAGTATATACAGAAGGACCGGCCCGAATGGGCCGGTCCTTCTGTATAGATCCATGTTTCTCTTATTCGGTTAACTGCCTGCCGATGAGCATGCCGGAGATGCCCGAGTGGGAGAGGGAGTCGCCGCCCACATAGTGGATGCGGTAGCCGCCGGAGATCTCGCCGATGGCATAGAGGTTCCCGATAGGATTGCCCTCTGTGTCGATCACGCGCATCTGCTCATCCACCTTGAGCCCGCCGGTGGTGCAGGCCACGCCGTTGGAGACCTTCATGACATAGTAGGGGGCGGAGAGCTCATGGAAGAAGCGCTCCCGGCCAAAGGGATCGGCCGTCTCACCCCGTACAGCGGCATTGTAATCCTCCATTGTCCTGGTCAGGACGGCGGCATCCACGCCGATGCCCGCGGCCATGGCCTCGATGCTC
>JAHZEH010000011.1:0-13497 GCA_019421925.1 Clostridia bacterium | reverse complement strand
ATGGCCGCCGCCGCGATCTCGCTGTGGCTGGACTGTTCGTCTGCAAAGCGCGCGCCCGTGGACTGGCGGATGAGGATACCGCCGCAGTTGCGCAGGAGGTTGGTGGTGATGGTGATGCCTTTGGTGACCTCCAGCGTGGCGTCGATATGGGGGTCGTCCATATCCACCGTGTCCGCACCCAGGGCCACCGCCGCGTTGAGCATGGTCCCGTCCATGCCCTTGGCGCCGCCGTACACCAGGCCGTCATAGCCCACGCCCCAGTTCTCCACGATCATGTCGTTGTTGTCGCCCCAGCCGCCGGAGGCCAGGACAATGTGGCTGCCGTAGTACTCCACGGGCTGCCCGTCGGGGCCGGTGGCCCTGACGCCCGCCACCTCGCCCGCCTCATTGAGGAGCAGCTCATCCCCGTGCGTGCCGTAGCGTACGTCTATGCCCATCGAGTTCATATGATCCACCAGGGTGGAGACCGCCGTGCCGATGTTGGGGGAGAGGGCATGGCCCCGGTTGATCTCAGAGCCGTCGGTGCTGTTGACTTTCTCCGTGTTGAAGTGCACGTCCAGGGTATCAAAAAAGTCGATCAGCTCCTGGCCGTGATAGGCTACCATGGCCACCTGGACGGGATCCTTGTCATAATTGCTGTTCTCCAGGGCCCAGTTATAGAAGGTGTCCGGGTCGTCCTCAATGCCCAGGCCCGCCTGGATGGAGGAGCCGCCGAAGATGAAGGTGCCGGTGGAGAGCACGGAGTTGCCGCCCAGGTATTCCTTCTCCTCCAGCAGGATGACGTCGCCGCCGTTCTGCACCGCAGAGATGGCGGCGGAGATCCCCGCCAGGCCGCCGCCCACAATGATGATGTCCGCCTCATGGGTCTCAGCCTCATAGGATTGGGCCTCCACCGGGACGGCGAGCAGGGCCTCCAGGTCGCCGCCCGCCTGCTCTACACAGTCCCTCACGCCGTAGAGGACGGCATAGCTGGTATAGGTGGCGCCGGAGATCACGTCCAGGTTCAGGGACTGGTTTTCCACAATGCGCTCGGGCAGGATGCGGATGGCCTCGCTGCCCACCATCAGGGTCTCCCGGTTCTCCCCCACCTCCACAGAGGCGATCGCATCCTCCGTGAAGGTGACGGTGACGTCAAACACGCCCGCCATACCCTGTTGTGTCGAGGTGTAGGCGCCGGGCTGATAGCCCGCCTGGGGCTGGCTGCTCTCCGTGGGGGCGGGGGTCTGCGTAACCGCGGCCGCAGGGGTCTGCGCCGCCTCGGGCGCAGCAGGCGCGGCGCAGCCCGCCAGCAGGGCCAGAACCAGCAGCAGGGCCAGTATCTTGGTGCTTGTCCTCTTCATGTCTCTTCCTCCTCGTTCTTTGTTCCCATTGGATTGCCGGAGACCGCAGCCGGTCTCCTATTCTCCTATTTTACGGGGCGGGGGAATGCTTCGGAAGCAGAAATGAGTTGCCCTTTGTCAAGAGATTGTTTCCCCTCCGTGGACAAGGGCAGACACGGTTTTTATGGCTTGCCGCTGCCCGGCGCTTTGCTGCGGCCCCTTGGGATTGGCTCGCTGTGCCTCCGGGCCCGCGTCCTGCCGGGGCGGTCAGGGCCTCTGGCTCTGACATAGTTTTTTGCAACAAAAAATCCCTGTGTTTTGGCAAGTTTCGAAATGCCGCCGTGCGCTGGGGGAAAGCACAAGGACTTTCGCCCCGGCCTGCGGCAGTCCGCGCAAATCCATATGCCTCCTGGGGATGTTTTGCAGCGGTTACAGGGCAAATGCCCGCAGCGCGGAACGAGGCCGCATCCGTCCTTCGCGGCGTGCCCCTTGCCCGCCTGGAATGCGCTTTCACCCAAAAAGATGGTATAATATCCCTGGCGGCGCCAGATTTTCCCCATAAATCGAATCGCCTGTTCCTTTGCGCGCAGCATTAGGGCGGCGGCCCTTCCTAATTTTAGAAGGCACTCCCCCCTGAAACCGGCCTCCCATGCCAGACGTCCGCGCCCTGGAAATTCCCCGGCCCCGCCCGGAGACGGCCGGCGAGTCCCCGGGAAACGCCCGGGTTCCCAGGCAGGGCAAGCACCTCTGCGCATGAGGAAAATTGGAGGATACCCCATGAATTTGACACATCTGACCTACTTTGTGGAGATCGCTGAGACCAGGAGCATCTCCAAGGCGGCGGACAACCTCTTTTTGACCCGGCAGGCCCTCTCCCAGGCCATCCGCGCCCTGGAGAAAGAGCTGGATGCGGAATTGCTGCTGCGGGAGCGGTCCGGGATCGCCCTGACTCCGGAAGGGGAGTGCCTGCAGCGCAACGCCGTCCAGCTTCTGGCCCTGTGGAGCAACGCCCAGGAGGAGCTAAACGCTATCCAGCGGGCCAAGCGCAAAACCATCCGGGTGGGCTTTGGCCTGATGAGCTATAATCTCTGGGACGTGGATCACATCCAGCGCTTTCAGGCTCTCCACCCAAACGTCGATGTGGCGGTCTCCGCTCTCGTCCCGGATGAGCTCTGGTCCTCCCTGGCCGAGCGTAAGCTGGACATCATCGTGACGGGCGTCAGGCGGGGCGGCCAGCAGGTCCGGGATACGCTCCTCTGCCGCCGGCGGATGCTGGCCATGCTCAGCAAAGACGACCCCCTGGCCGGCCTGGAGGCGGTCTCCCCTGAGGACTTGGCGGGCAAAACCGTCTTTCTGCTGCGGGGAAACACCGACTTCTCCCGGGAGGTAGAACGTTTCTTTGAGGACGCCGGGGTGGACGTGGCCTATCAATTTCTCCCCTCCCAGGACCTGGTCTCCATCTTCCGCACGGTGGAGAGGTACCGGGGCGTCTATTTCACCACCGGTATTTTCACCGAGTATCTCCAGAACCCGGAGACGGTAGCCATGAGGCCGATAGCCTGCGCCCCCTCCCTCCATATCCCCCAGAAGGATGTGTACGCCTACACCCTCCTGGAGCGGGCGGAGGAGGCCCCGCTCCTGCGCTATATCCAGTTCCTCAAGGAGGGCCAGGCCTGACGGCCCAAAAAGGGACCCCGCCGCAAAAAGATTGCGGCGGGGTCCCTTTTCTCTCTCCTCAGTCCCCGATCTCCCGGAGGAGGTCGACCATCTCAATAACGCCCTCGGCGCACTCATATCCCTTGTTGCCCGCCTTGGTACCCGCGCGCTCAATGGCCTGTTCGATATTTTCGGTGGTGAGTACCCCGAACAGCACCGGCAGGCCGCAGCCCATGGACACGCTGGCAATCCCCTTGGACACCTCGTTGCACACGTAGTCGTAGTGGCTGGTGCTGCCCCGGATGACCGCGCCCACACAGATGATCCCGTCATACCTGCCGCTCTGTGCCATCTTCTTGGCCGCCAGGGGAATCTCAAAAGCCCCCGGTACCCAGGCCACGGTGATATCCTCCTCCGCCACGTCATGGCGGCGCAGCCCGTCCAGTGCGCCGGACAGGAGCTTGGAGGTGATAAATTCGTTGAAGCGGGACGCCACAATGCCCACCCTGATCTTTTGGGATACCAGTTTTCCTTCCAATACTTTCATGTCATCTTCTCCTTTCAATTGTCAAAAAGCCCCGCGGGGATGCGCAGGTCAACCCTCACTGGAACCTAATAGCTGAGAATGTGGCCCATCTTGGCCTGCTTGGTCTGAAGATAGAAGAGGTCGTAGTCCGTGGCCCGCATCTCAATCGGCACCCGCTCGCTGATCTCCAGACCGAAATCGCTGAGCTGATAGACCTTGTCGGGGTTGTTGGTCAGCAGCCGGAGGGTTTTCGCCCCCAGGTCCCGCAGGATCTGGGCCCCTATGTAGTACTCCCTCATATCCCCCGCAAATCCCAGGGCCAAATTGGCTTCCAGGGTATCCAGTCCCCTGTCCTGGAGCTCATAGGCCTTGAGCTTATTGATCAGGCCGATGCCCCGGCCCTCCTGGCGCATGTAGAGCAGGACGCCCCGACCCTGTTCCTCAATCCGGGTGAGGGCCGCCGCAAGCTGCTGGCCGCAGTCGCAGCGGAGGGAGCCGAAGGCATCCCCTGTCAGGCACTCGGAGTGAACCCGGCAGAGGAGGTCCCGCCCGTCGCCAATCTCCCCCTTGACCAGGGCCACATGGTGCTCCCCGTTGAGGAGGTTCTGGTAGCAGTGGGCGGTAAAGTTTCCATACCGGGTGGGCATGCGGGTCACCGCCACCTCCTCCACCAGCTTCTCATGCCGCTTGCGGTATTCCTGGAGGGCCTTGATGGTGATGAACTTCATGTTCCATCTGCGGGCCAGCTCCATGAGCTGGGGGGTGCGCATCATGCTGCCATCCTCCCCCATGATCTCGCAGCACAGACCGCACTCGCTGAGCCCCGCCAGGCGCATCAGGTCCACCGTGGCCTCGGTGTGGCCATTGCGCTCCAGGACTCCGTTCCTCCTGGCCATCAGGGGGAACATGTGCCCCGGCCTGCGGAACTCCTCCGGCCGGGCGTCGCCGCTGGCGCAGCGGCGTGCGGTCAGGCCCCGCTCGGCGGCGGAGATGCCCGTGGTGGTGTCCACATGGTCCACGGAGACGGTGAAGGCCGTCTCATGATTGTCCGTGTTGTCCGTCACCATCTGAGGAAACTGCAGCTTCCTGCAAAGCTCCCTGCCCATGGGCATGCAGATCAGGCCCTTGCCGTGAACAGCCATAAAATTGACGTTCTCCGTGGTGGCAAACTGGCCGGCGCAGATGAAGTCCCCCTCGTTTTCCCGGTCCTCGTCGTCGGTGACCAGCACAATCTTCCCCTGGCGCAGCTCCTCCAGCGCCTCCTCAACCGTATTGAACTCAAACAAATTCTTTTCCTCCTTAGAATCCATATTGGGCCAGAAATTCCCGAGTCATGCCCGCCGCCCCAGCGGGCCGCGCCGGAGACAGCAGTTTTTCCACGTATTTGGCGATACAGTCGTTCTCCAGATTGACCAGGTCCCCCCGGCCCTTGCCGCCCAGTGTGGTGTGTGCGGCGGTATGGGGGATGAGGGAGACGGAAAATGTCCCGCCCGATACCCCGGCCACCGTCAGGCTGATGCCGTCAACGGCAATCGAGCCCTTCTCCGCCACGTACCGCAGAAGACTGGGCGCGGCCCGCACCGTATACCAGAGGGCGTTGTCATCCCGCTTCACCCCCGCGATCACCCCGGTTCCGTCAATGTGGCCGGTGACAATATGCCCGCCCAGCCTGCCCCCCAGGGCCAGCGCCCGCTCTAGGTTGACCCGGTTTCCCGGCGTCAGGACGGAGAGGGCGGAGCGGTTCAGCGTCTCGTGCATGACGTCGGCGGAAAAACCCGCGCCGCTCAGGGAGGTCACCGTCAGGCAGACCCCATTGACCGCCACACTGTCCCCCACCCTGAGATCCTCCAGCACCCGGACCGCGCCGATCTCCAACACGGCGGAATGGGCGCCCCGCCGTACCTGGCGCACCTCTCCCAGCTCCTCTACGATTCCTGTAAACATGAGATCACCTCACTCTCCAAGAGAATATCCTCCCCCAGCCGGGTGACTGTGGGAGGGGCCAGGCGGAAGGCGCCTGCCGGGCTGTCCGCCCCCAGCCCTCCCACCGGCCCTTTGGCCTCCGCGCCCCCCAGTATCTTGGGGGCAAGATAGGCCTGTACCCGATTCACAATGCCGCTCTCCAGCGCCGACCAGTTGAGCGCGCCTCCCCCCTCCAGCAGGACGCTGTCGACCTCGCGACTCCCCAGCTCCGCCATGAGAGCGGTCAGGTCCACCCCTCTCCCGCGCGGGGGCAGGACCAGCGCCTGGCAGCCCGCCTCCTCATAGGGGCGCAGGCGCTCCCGCTCCCCACAGCAGGTGGCCAGGAGGGTGGGGAACTCCCCCGCTGTTCTGACCACCCGGGCGTTCAGAGGGGTGCGCAGGCGGGTGTCACAGATGACCCGCAGAGGACTCCAGCAGCCGGGCAGCCGGCAGGTGAGCAGCGGGTCGTCCTGCAGGACAGTCCCGACCCCCGCCATAATGGCCCGGTACCGCCCCCGGTCCTCCTGCACACGGCGGCGGGCCTCCTCCCCGGTGATCCACCGGGAGAGGCCGGTGCGCGCGGCAATCTTTCCGTCCATTGTCATGGCGTACTTCATGACCACATAGGGGGTTCCTGTGCGGATGTAATGGAAAAATACCGGGTTGAGCCTGTCGCACGCCTCCCGCAGCACCCCCTCCGTCACCTCCACGCCCCGCTCCCGCAGAAGCTGGACGCCCCGTCCCGCCACCAGGGGATTGGGATCGGCCGAGCCCACCACCACCCTGCGGACGCCCCTCTCCAGAATGCAGTCTGTACAGGGGGGCGTCCTGCCCTGATGGCAGCAGGGTTCCAGCGTCACATAGAGTGTGGCCCCCTCAGGAGATTGGGAGCAATCCGCCAGGGCGCTGCGTTCCGCGTGGGGTTCCCCGGCCCTGCGGTGATAGCCCCTGCCGATCACCTCCCCCTCCTTGACAACGACCGCCCCCACCAGGGGGTTTGGGCTGACCCATCCCGCCCCAAGTTTGGCCAGGGCGATGGCCTCCTCCATAAAGACAGTATCCTCTGACAAAGACAATCCCTCCTCTGACAAAATAAAAGGCGCCTTGAAATGAATCTCTTTCAAGGCGCCGGCGCGACAAAAAAGCAGGCCGGGGCAGCTCCGTCCGCGCATCCATAAAAAAGCTCTGAAATGAACTGTTCATTCCAGAGCAAATGCACAAAAAACAGGGGAACCATCCCATTGCATTTTGTCCAATCTTCTTCCATCCAGACTATACTGTCGGCCTCGGAGTTTCACCGAATCATGCCTCTCGGCTCGTGGGCTATACCACCGGTAGGGATTTGCACCCTGCCCTGAAGATTTCCATATTCAATTGAGGCAAGTATACTCCTGTCACACGGGGTTGTCAACCCCCTCCAGCAGATGGCAGGCCGCCCGTCCTCCCTCCCCGCTGGGACGGAGAACCGGGCGCTCGCGGACACAGCGGGCCTCCGCTTTGGGGCAGCGCGGAGCAAAGGGACAGCCCCCTTGCCCCGCGTGGACAGGCGGAGCGCCGGGGATGGGGGCGAGCTCCTCCTCCCCCTCCATCCTCGGAACGCAGGCGAGCAGCGCCCGGGTATACGGGTGTTTGGGGGCGCACAGCAGGGCGCGCGCCTCCCCCTCCTCCACAATTTGGCCCGCATACATGACCAAAACCCTGTCGGCCATCCGGGCCACCACCCCCATGTCGTGGGTGACGAGGAACAGGGCAAGGCCCCGGTCCTCCACGGCCCGCCTGAGCAGGGAGAGAATTTGAGCCTGGACGGTCACATCCAGGGCTGTGGTGGGCTCGTCCGCCAACAGGAGGCTGGGATTACAGGCCAGAGCCGTGGATATCATTACCCTCTGGCACACTCCACCCGAGAGCTGATGGGGATAGGCCCGGGCAATGCGGGCGCTGTCCCCCACCCCCGTTTGAGCCAGCAGCTCCACCGCCCTCGCTCCGGCCTCCCGCCGCCCCATCCCACCCACAAACCGCAGGGACTCGGCAATCTGATCCCCCACGGTCATCACCGGGTCCAGCACCGCGGAGGGCTCCTGAAAGACCATTGCGATCTCCCGGCCCCGGAGCCTGTCCGGCCGGGAGGGCTCCCCCATCCAGAGGATGTCCCCCGATACGCGGGCTTCGGGAGGAAGCAATCCCAGGATGGACAGAGCAGTCACGCTCTTTCCGCAGCCCGACTCCCCCACCAGGCAGACCGTCTCCCCCCGTCTCAGGGAGAAGCCAATCCCGTCCACCGCCGGAAGGAGGGCTCCCTCCCTCTCAAAGCTAATCCTGAGGTCTATGACCTCCAGCAAATTGTCCAATCTTGCCCTCCTTTTTCTTCCGTTCCCCCTCCCGGCGCAGGTATTCCCTCCACGCGGGCCGGACCCTGTCCCGATCCGACAGCACCACCGTCCCGTGATCCGGCCAGGCGATGGCCAGGTCCGGGTCGTTCCAGAGGATACCGTCCTCCTCCTCGGGATGGTAGTAGTCGGTGCATTTATAGGCAAACACCGCCTTCTCGCTCAAAGCCATGAACCCATGGGCACAGCCGGGCGGGATATAGAGCTGGCGGCGGTTCGCCCCGCTGAGGATTACCCCTCGCCACCGGCCGAAGGCCGGGCTGTCCTGCCGCAGGTCCACGGCCACGTCAAACACCTCCCCCAGAACCACCCGGACCAGCTTGCCCTGGGGGTGCTTGCGCTGGAAATGCAGCCCCCGCACCACGCCCTTTGCGGAGATGGACTGATTCTCCTGGACAAAGGCGGGCAGCCCCGCCTTTGTGAACTCCTCCGCCTGCCAGGTCTCCATGAATCCGCCCCGGTTGTCCTCAAAAGCCCGGCACTCCACCAGCGTCAGGCCGGGAATGCCCAGAGCCTTAAATTGAAAGTTTCCCATCCTCCCCCTCCTTCTCCTCCTCGAAAAAGCTGTGCAGCGCCTCCCTCCAGGGGCGGACCTCCGTGCCCAGCACCCCTGTCAGTCGGCTGTTATCCAGCACTGAATAGGCCGGGCGGGCCGCGGCGCGCCCGCTCTGCTCCGTGGAGATGGGGATAATCTCCCCGCCGGTCCCATTCTCCTCCAGGATGGCGGCGGCAAACTCCGCCCAGGTGCACTCCCCCCTGCCCGTGCAATGGTACAGGCCGTACTCCTCCGTCAGGGACAGGCGCAGGAGCTGGCAGGCCAAATCCCCGGCGTTCGTGGGACAGCCCCGCTGGTCGGATACCACCCTGAGGGGTTTTCCCGCTTTCGCATTCCGGAGGATGGAGCGCACGAAGTTGCTCCCCTCCCTGCCGTAGAGCCAGGCCGTGCGCACCACAAAGCTGCGGGGACATTCCTGCCGCACGAAGAGCTCCCCCAGCCTCTTGGTCTTTCCGTAAACGCACTGGGGAGAGCAGGGGTCCTCCTCCCGGTAGGGGATGTTCTTTTTGCCGTCAAAGACATAATCCGTGGAGAGGTGCACCAGTTTCCCGCCGTGTTCCTCCACCGCCATAGCCAGGTTGCACGCCCCGATGGCGTTGATGCGCAGGGCCCGCATGGGCTTGGCCTCGCAGCCGTCCACATCCGTCATGGCGGCGCAGTTGAAGACGAGGTCAAATGCCCCCTTTTTCAAGTAGGCCCCCACCGCCCCGCCGTCGGCGATATCCAGCTCCCCCCGTCCCGCGCTGACGGCGGAGCATCTCCCGTACTCCTGTGGGATGGCGAAGCGGCCCGGCCCGGCCCGCAGTATCCGTGTGATCTCACGGCCAAGCTGGCCTCCGCCCCCCGCGATCAATATACGCATCCCGTCACATCCTTCCCATGCGCGCTATTTCAGCATACGAGCCGCAGGAGCGGGATATGCGGGGAGGGGCCGGGGGAATTCTATAGACAGAGGGTGGAAGGACATGCCTTCCACCCCCACAGAGTTTCAAAAAAGTGCATCTGCACTTTTTTGAGTGCAGCAATCTCCGCCTGTCGCCCTATGGGCTCCCGGGCGGCGGAGAATCAGGGAATCAAATCTTACAGATTTATCCGTTCCGGCGCGCGTGCCGCCGGAGCCGGATTGAAAATCAAGGGACTGCGGCCCCTTGACAATCCCTGGGCTGCTTTTTCGACAGGCTGAGAGGGTGGAAGGATATACCTTCCACCCTCAAATTCTCGTTTATTTGGTAAATTCCTTTAAAACCGCGCTCACTCGCCTCTGGCCAATCCGGCGGCTGTCGCGCCCGCCAAATAGCCGGAAGTCCAGGCCCAGCCCGCAGCGGAGCCGCCGTAGGTCACATAGGCCTTCTTGGGGGAATAGAGCCCGCTCTCGGCATCTGTACCGGCCGCAATCAGGCCCTCGATGGGTTGGCCCCCGGCGTCAAGCACCCGCAGGCTGGTGTCCACATGGAGCCCGCCGCCAATCGTATAGCAGTAAGAGACCGCCTTGAGGGCATAGTACCTGCCGCCCTCCACCTTACTGTCAAGAAACTCGGGGGCCTTGCCGAACTCCGGGTCCTCCCCCGCATCCACATAGCTGTTGTAGGACGCTACGGTCTGCGCAAGAGCGTCTCCGTCCACACCGATCTTCCCGGCCAGGGCCTCGATGCTGTCCGCCTCCCACAGGATGCCCGCCTCAAGGGCGGCGGCGATCACCTCGTCCATCTGGGTCATGGGGACGCCCGCCGGGATGGGACACTGGCAGCCCAGCCAGCCGAAGCAGGGGCCGTCCGCATTCCAGTCAAAGCCCTGTTCCTTGATGGCCTGAAGCTGAGTGTCGGACCAGATGGTGTAATAGTATGGCCCGGCCATCCAGGTGTTGAAATGATCCAGCATATATTCATTGGTATACCGCTTGCCGGTGGGCGCGACGGCCAGGCCGTCCGGGGCAATGGCCAGGGCCAGGGGGATATCTCCCTGGGACCAGATGGGGGTCTTTCCGGTGAAGAAGTTCACATTCCCCTCGTCCACTACCTTTTCAAACTGGCTGAAAAACACCTCCGGACCGGCCAGATGGGTCACGGGGGGATTGTCAATGTTGAACGTGCCCGCACCAATATCCAGGGCAGACTGGATCATCTTACCGTCATTGGTGCCCAGGCCGTGTACCGCCCATTCCCCCTTAAGGGGATAGTGCTCGTTGGAGAGGTAGGTCTCGCACATCTCCCCGTTCTCGCCAAAGCCGCCGGTGGCCAGAACCACCTGCCTGGCATTGATTACATAGGACGTGCCGTCTGCGCCCAGCGCTTTGACGCCGGTGACGGCGCCGCTCTGCCCGTCATAAATGAGCTCCTGCCCTTCCACCTCCAGCAGGTATTCTCCGCCCAGGGCGGTATAGTCCTCAAACATCCGGTCAAAATAGGAGGCGATCTCCGCCCGGTTTCCATAGGTGTTGTTGGGCAGGTACATATACTTGCTCACCCAGATATCCTGGGGGGAGAAACCGGTGACCGGGGCGGCGAACTGCCAGCCGTAGGTGGTCATCCAGTCCAGCGCCTCGCCGGAGTTCTCCAGATCCAGGCGGACCAGGGCCCCGTCTGCATCACCCTCGGTGTATTCCATCCAGGCGTCCAGCATGGCCTCCAGGTCCACGTAATCCCGGCCGCCGTTGTTCTTCTGCTGGAAATTCTCCGGATTGACGGCCAGCATCTCCGCCGTCACCGCCACAGTGCCGCCGTATTTGCCCGCCTTCTCAATGCCCAGCACGCTCACGGGCCCACCGGCCTCCTTCTGAACCTCGGCCGCCCGCAGGGCCGCCGCCGTGCCCGAACCGCCCAGGCCCACGACCGCCACATCCACGTCGATCGTCCTGGTCTCAGTGCTCTTCCGGGGGATGGTCTGGAACGCGGAGATACCATCTTCCGGGCTGCCCGCCGCTGCCAGAGCCTGGCGGACGCAGTCGGCGGCCGCCGTTTTGACGGCGGCGCTGGACTCGGTCGCGCCGGTGATGCTGTCCACCGCCAGGGAGTTGTGTTCAATCATGCGGGGAATCATTCTCTCCACCACAGAGGCCAGAATGGGTTCGGTCTCCTGATTGCCCTCCAGCACGCGGACGGCGCTGATGGCGTCCTCTGTCACAGTGACCTCTACTGTCAGCGGGCAGCCGATGTAGTGCCCATAGGCCGAGGCCGTATATACGCCCGGGGCCATCAAGCTGGACACCTCAATCCCTGCGGCCTTGTTATAGGCCGCCTTTGCGGCGGTGAGGATAGCCCGGGAGGACACGGTGCAGCCGCTGAGCGCGTCCACTTCCACCGTCCCGGCGGCCAGCATATCCACGGGGAGCTGCTCCACGGCCCTGCTCCCGATCCCCTCCGTCTCCTTCTCGCCCGTAACCTGTACGCCGGTGAGCGTATCGCCGGTAAGGGTGATGGTGACGCTGATGGTTCCGCCAAAGCCTGCGGCCTCCGCCGTGGCCGCGCTGACCTCCGGCTCGGAGGCGGCCTGTTCTGTGGCCTGGGGCGCTGTCTCCGCGGGCGCGCCTCCGGCCGGGGCGCATCCAAAGAGGCCAGTGGCCCCCAGAACCGCACACAAGATGAAAACCAGTACCTTCTTCATTGCTTCTACCTCCCACAGATTTATGAATGAACATTCATTCATAAATCTATTATAAGACAATCCCTCTCCCCTTTCAAGTGTCTCCACAAAAAAAGGCGCCCCCACCGGGCGCCGCAGGGCTCATGCCCTGATAGCGTTCCAAATCATATCCGCCGCCATGGCGCAGAACTCCTCCACGTCCACCTCATCTCTATGGCTGATCAGATAGCGGGCATAGGCAGTCTGCTGAACAGACACCACACGCTGAAGCAGCTGCATAGGGCAGTCCTTGCGCACATATTCCGCCAGCCGGTCCGCGATGCGGGGATCCCCCAGGACCTCCGCCTGGTAGTCCCGGAAAGTGGGGGAATAGAAGTCATAAAAAAAGGCGTCGATGTACTTCTCGGTGAACTCCTGCTCCTCCGGGTTGTTCATCGCCCAGAGCAGCACGTTCCTCACCAGCTGACACACAACCTCTCTCACCGGCTTCGCCCAATCCACGCCCTCCCCAATGCAGGAGGCGGCGTGCCTGTGGGTATACAGGAAGGTCTCACGCAGCAGCTCGTCCTTCCCGGAGAAATACAGAAAGGGCGTCCCCAGCGCCACTCCGGCCTCCTCGGTGATCTTTGCCATAGTCACGCCCACCCCATAGCGGTTGAACATCCTCATCGTGCTGTGAATCAGGGCGCTTCTCTTCTCCTGGGGACTGCTTCTCGCCATTTTCTGCCTCCTCGCTTCATCTATGCGCGGCATTTCCCCGTCCCTGCCGCAGGTTTATAAACTGTAGTATATCACAGATCGCCGGAATGCTCCACCGGGGGAAGCCCCGATAGGCTGACACAGAAAAACGGGGACTCCTTCGAGTCCCCGTTCTTTTAACCGGATTTTACTCCTCTTCGCCGAAGATCATATCCTCGACAACCGTGCTGAGCTCGTCGAGAAGGCCGTCGTCCTCAATGGCGACGAACTCCTCGCCGTCCTCGCCGTCCACGATCTCAAAGATGTAGAGGGACTCGCCTTCGCAGTCGCACTCCTCGTCGTCGTCATGGTCATGGTCGCAGCCACAGTCGCAGCAGCTGCAGCCCTCTTCATCCTCCTCAATGCCGGCCAGCACGGCGAACTTCCTGCCGTTGTGCTCGAATTCCTCCACGATTTCCATGTCGAATTCTTTGCCCTCGTCGTCGGTGAAAGTAACGACCTCGATGGTTTCTTCTTCGTTGTGGTTATGCTCGCTCATCGGTTGATTCCGCCTTTCTTGGTTTCGATTCTTCTATGGATCCTCTCCGCCCGTGGTATCCGCGCGGAATTCCTAGCTTTCTGTGTCACGCCCTAGCATTGTACACCATCGCCGCTGGCATTTCAACCCAAAGATGGTTTAAAGCCCCTATTTGCTCAACAGCCTGTCCTCGAGGATGTCGGCCAGCTTGTCCAGGAGCTTTTTGTCCTCCACCAGCTCGACCTCCAGCTCCTCGCCCTCCCCCTTGGAGAGGAAAAAGCTCACGGCGTCCTCGT
>JAHZEH010000109.1:3798-6804 GCA_019421925.1 Clostridia bacterium | reverse complement strand
CGGCCAGAAATGTATGACTTCTTCTATCATAACGGGGAGGGACACCCGAACTGCTTTGATAATATCAATAGGGCGCTTGAAGAACAGCGCGCCATTATCACGCCTGTCAACTTATTCATGCACACGAAAATTAACACGGACGGCAGTATTTCAGTGGAAGAACCGATCTCCAAAGCGGGGGATAAAATTACGCTAAAAGCGCTGATGGATCTTACATTGGGAGTTGCCGCCTGTAGCGTTTCCGAAAGCAAGTGTAACAGTGGAAAGTGTTCCCCTGTAAAAGTTGTCGTATTTTAGAACAAAAAAAGAGGCATCTGAAGATGCCTCTTTTTGCGTGATTCTGAATCAGACAATGCCCTGGGCCATCATGGCGTCGGCCACCTTGGTGAAGCCCGCGATGTTGGCGCCGGCGACGAAATTGTCGGCCATGCCGTACTTCTCAGCGGAGGCGGCGCAGTTGCGGTAGATGTTGACCATGATCTGGTGGAGCTTGGCGTCAACCTCCTCAAAAGTCCAGCTCATGCGCATGCTGTTCTGGCTCATCTCCAGGGCGGAGGTGGCGACGCCGCCAGCGTTGGAGGCTTTGCCCGGAGCGAAGAGCACATTGTTGGCCTGGAGGACCTCGACGGCGTCAGGCGTGCTGGGCATGTTGGCGCCTTCGGCCACGGCATAGCAGCCGTTCATCACGAGGGCGCGTGCGTCGGAGAGATGCAGCTCGTTCTGCGTGGCGCAGGGCAGGGCGATACCGCAGGGCACCTCCCACACCGAGCCGCTGGTATTGTATTCGGCCTCGGGATGGACGTCCAGATACTCCTTGATGCGGCCGCGGCGGCCCTCCTTGATGGCTTTGACGGCGTCCAGGTCGATGCCGTTGGCGTCGTAGATCCAGCCGTTGGAGTCGCGCATGGTGACGACCTTGGCGCCGAACTGCATGGCCTTCTCGGCGGCATAGATGGCAACGTTGCCCGAGCCGGAAATGGTGACCCGCTCATCCTTAAAGGATTTGCCCTTGGCTGTGACCATCTCGTTGGCAAAGTACACCAGGCCATAACCGGTGGCCTGGGTGCGGGCCAGGGAGCCGCCATAGGAGAGACCCTTGCCGGTGAGCATGCCCTCGTAGCTGCCGGCCAGGCGCTTGTACTGGCCGAACATGTAACCCACCTCGCGGGCTCCCACGCCGATGTCGCCGGCGGGCACGTCGATGTCTGCGCCCAGGTATTTATACAGCTCGTTCATGAGGCTCTGGCAGAAGGCCATGACTTCCCGGTCGGACTTGCCCTTGGGGTCGAAGTCGGAACCGCCCTTGCCGCCGCCGATGGGCAGGCTGGTCAGGGAATTCTTGAAGATCTGCTCAAAGCCCAGGAATTTGATGATGCTCAGGTTAACGGAGGGATGGAAGCGCATGCCGCCTTTATAGGGGCCGATGGCGCTGTTGAACTGAACGCGGAAGGCCCGGTTGACCTGCACCTTGCCGGAGTCGTCCACCCACGGCACGCGGAAAATGATCTGGCGCTCGGGCTCGACGATGCGGGCGAGCAGATTGTTTTTCTCATACGCGGGATTGGACTCCACAACGGGTCGCAGGGAATCGAACACCTCGGTGACAGCCTGAATAAACTCGGGCTGGTCGGCATTTTTTGCGATTGTTTGCTGAAGGACCTCATCAACGTAAGACATGGTATTCTTCCTTTCGCGGTCAGATTTGGGAATATGCTAAATATAACCCGGAAAAAGGAAAAGACTTCCCGGCTATTTTTTAGGTTACTGTAGTATTATACAGAACCAAAGGGGTTTTTTGCAATAGTTTTGCTGGGAAATTTCACATGCGTGGATGCATGAATGCAATCTCCCAACATACTTGAACATTGGGGACGGACGCCTTGCAAATTCTTTGCAGCTCAGACGGTTAAATTCTCACAGGGATTCCCGCCCCAGACATATAGCGTTTGAGCTCCAGAATGGAGAGCTCGCCGAAGTGGAACAGGGAGGCAGCCAGTACGGCGTCCGCTCCGGCGCGTACCGCCTCGCAGAAGTGCTCCTTTTGCCCCGCGCCTCCCGAGGCGATGACAGGGATATTTACAGCCCCGGCCACCGCCCGGGTCAGGGGAATGTCGTAGCCTGTTTTGACGCCGTCGCAGTCCATACTGGTGAGCAGGATTTCTCCTGCGCCCCTGCGCTCCGCCTCTGCCGCCCACTCTACGGCGTCCAGGCCCGTGTCGATGCGCCCGCCGTTGAGGTGGACGGTCCAGCGGCTCCCGTCCGCCGTCCGTTTGGCGTCAATGGCCACCACGATACACTGCCGGCCAAAGAGGTCGGCGCTTTCGGAGATCAGGTCGGGCCTGCGCACTGCGGCGGAGTTGAGGGAGACCTTGTCCGCCCCCACCCGGAGCAGCTCCCGAATCCAGGCCGGGTCGCTGATCCCTCCCCCAACGGTGAAGGGAATGAAAACCTGTTCGGCCACCCGGGCAAACACATCCAACATGGTTCTGCGCGCCTCATGGGTTGCGGTGATATCCAGAAAAACCAGTTCATCCGCCCCGGCGGCATTATAGCGCACGGCGGCCTCCACCGGGTCGCCCGCGTCGATGATGTTGACAAAGTTGACCCCCTTGACCACCCGGCCGTCCCGCACATCCAGGCAGGGGATGATTCGTTTGGTGAGCATGTCCTCTCCTCCTTACAGCGCCACGAAGTTTTTGAGCAGTTCCATGCCCGCGTCGCCGCTCTTCTCCGGGTGGAACTGGGTGCCGTAGACATTGCCGGAGAAGGCCAAACTGGTAAAAGGCTTGCCGTACTCCGTCACGCCGCCGGTATAGGGGGCGTCGCTGCCTGCGGCGCAATAGGAGTGCACAAAATAAAAGTACTCGCCGTCGATCCCCCGAAGCAGGGGGCAGCCGTTCCGGGCGTCGACCTGGTTCCAGCCCACATGGGGAATGCGCTCCGCCACGTCGAAGAGGCCGATCCTCCCGTCGATGAGCGAGAGCCCCTCGTGCAGCCCGCCCTCGG
>JAHZEH010000109.1:0-3788 GCA_019421925.1 Clostridia bacterium | reverse complement strand
CCGCGCCGTGCCTCCTCTCGAGCAACCTCGTCCAGGCCGGTCTCCCTGAGGCGGGCAATGGCCGCTCCAAAGGCCCCCACGCCGGGCAGGACAATGCGCTCGGCCCGGCGCAGCACGCTGGGATCCGAGGTGATTTCGGCCTGTTGGCCGATGAATTCAAAGGCCTTCTGCGCGCTGCGCAAATTGCCCATGCCGTAGTCAATGATTGCGATCATCCGGATTTCCTCCTGCGCTTTCGCACGCTGCATCGTTGAACAATCCACCGGACTATTATAACACCCCCTGCCTCAAACCACAACGTCCTGTCCGGAGAGATTACTTTACAGGAAATCCCCATTCGCTTTACAGGGATGCGGTTGATAGGGAATACCGCAGGCGCCTATCCTGATACTCAGAGGAGTTGATGGAAATGAGGAGTCCCAACAGATGCAGGAGGATTATGTTTGCCACCGTCATGGCGGGGCTGGCCGCCGCTCTCCTATCAGTCATCCTTGCGGGCGGGGAGGAGCCCATCCTGCTTCCCCTGTTTATCGTTGGCGCTGTGGCCGCATTTGGGGGACTGATCTGGGGCATCGTTACGGTCCGCTGCCCCAGCTGTGGGAGAATGCTGGATTTAAGGGGATGGGGGAACCGGTATTGTCCCCACTGCGGAGAAAAGGTAGAATAAAGCGATCATTAAGAGAGGGACGGGGCGAGATGCCCTGTCCCTTCTTTGCGCCTCTGCAAAACCTTTTCTTATTTGTTTAGTTCCGTTAAAAACGCCTTGCCGTAACGCCTGCATTTGGCCTCGCCCACGCCGGAGACCTGCAAGAACTCCGCCTCGGTCCGGGGGCGGCGGATACACATGTCCCGCAGGGTGGCGTCGGAGAATACCACGAACGCTGGAACCCCCTGTTCCGCTGCCAGCTTGCCCCGCAGCAGCCGCAGGCGGGTATAAAGGCCGGCCCCCCGCTCGTCCAGCCCGGAGCTCCCCTTGGCTTTGGGGGGCGCGGCCTGCCTTTTTTCCACGCGAACCCGCATCGTCAGGGGGGAGGGAAGGGACCTGCCGCCTGCGCGCAGAGTGGGATATTCTCCGCCGCTGGCGTTCAAATAGCCCTCCTCCTTTAAATAGAGGAGGATTTGCCGCAGGTTCTGCTCGCTCAGGCCGGACAGGCGGCCGTAGCTGGGCAGCTCGTCCAGCCCCCACTGGCCGATGCGCTCGTTCCACTTGCCGCGGAGGATGTCCGAGAGCATTCTGGACCCGAAGCGTCCCCGGGTCTGGCGGGCGCACTCCAAAATGAGGCGGGCCTCCTGCGAGATATCCAGCTCCTCAAATTCCTCCCGGCAGTTTCCGCAGTTCCCGCAGGCAGCTGGCGCTTCCTCGCCAAAATAGCGCAGGATATCCCCCCGCAGACAGCGGGTGCTCCGGCAGTAGGACTCCATCGACTGGAGCAGGGCGTGGCTGCGGGCCCGGGCGAAGTCCCGCTCCTCCTCGCTGAGGGCCTCGTTCTCCTCGCTGTGGTCGATGAGGAAGCGCGCTGTAGCCACATCCTGGGGGGAGAACAGCAGGATGCACTCCGCAGGGGAGCCGTCGCGCCCTGCCCGCCCCGCCTCCTGATAGTAGTTCTCCAGGCTGAGGGGCATGTTGTAGTGGATGACAAAGGAGACATTGGATTTGTCAATGCCCATTCCAAAGGCATTGGTGGCGACCATCACCTGAATGCGGTCAAAGAGGAAATCATCCTGGCTGCGCCGTCTCTCCTCCTCGCTGAGTCCCGCATGATAGCGGGCGCAGGCCCAGCCCGCCCGCAGGAGCGTTTCAAAGACCATGTCCACATTTTTACGGGTGGAGCAGTACACGATGCCGGATTTATCCCTGTTTTCCCGCAGGATGCCCTGGAGCTCCTCCAGTTTGCTGCGGGGCTGGCGCACCGCAAAGCTCAGGTTTTTGCGGTCAAATCCGGTGGTGAGGCAGAAGGGGGCACGCAGTCCCAGTTTGTCTGCAATATCCCGGCGCACCTCCCCAGTGGCCGTCGCAGTGAAGGCCGTCAGGACGGGGCGCACCGGGAGCTGCTCCACGAACTGGGGGATCTTTAAATAGCTGGGCCGGAAATCCTGCCCCCATTGAGAGACGCAGTGGGCCTCGTCCACGCTGATCTGGGAGATGACCGCGCTTTTGGCATAGGAAAGAAAGCCCTCCCCCAGGAGGCGCTCGGGGGCGATATAGACGATTTTATATAACCCAGCCTTTAGGTTTGCAAAGGCTTTTTGGTATTGACCGGGGGTCAGGGAGCTGTTGAGATAAGCGGCCCGCACACCGGCCTGAACCAGCGCCCCCACCTGGTCCTTCATGAGGGAGATCAGGGGGGAGACAACCAGGGTGATGCCGGGCAGCATAAGGGCGGGCACCTGATAGCACAGGGATTTGCCCGCCCCGGTAGGCATGACGCCCAAGGCATCCCCGCCCGCCATGATATGATCGATGAGCTCCCCCTGTCCGGGGCGAAAGGCGGAGTATCCGAATGTCCTCTGTAAGACTTCTTCTTTTTGCAGCATGGCGTCAGGCTCTGCTCTCCGGCCCCAGGAGCCGGTCCACCGCGCTCCCCAGGGCCTGGCCGATGGGATAGGGGACGACCAGGCTGGCCCGGCCGTCACACCGGGTCTCGCTCATATTGATGACGCACAGGCGGCTTCCGGCAAAATAGTCGGACAGGCCCGCAGCGGGATAGACCAGGAGGGAGGTGCCCCCGATGAGGAGCATGTCCGCGCCCGAGATGCGCAGGATGGAGCCCCGCAGGGTCAAATCGTCCAGGTTTTCGCCGTAGAGCACCACATCTGGCTTGATGATCCCGCCGCAGACGTCGCAGCGGGGGATACCGGCGGAGGAACGGATGGCCTCCAGCGGGAAGTGCTTGCCGCATCCCAGGCAGGTATTGCGGTGAATGGAGCCGTGGAGCTCATAGACCAGCTTGCTGCCCGCGGCCTGATGCAGCCCGTCGATATTCTGGGTCACAACCGCCTTGAGCTTACCCGCCCGCTCCAGACGGGCGAGGGCCCGGTGGGCCCTGTTGGGCGAGGCGTCCGGATAGATGAGGTATTTGCGGTAGTAGTCATAAAAGGTTTGGGTGTTCTGATGAAAGAAGGGGGCGCTGAGGAGGGTTTCCGGAGGATAGCCGTACTCCTGGACCGCCTTGAAAATGCCGCTCTCGCTGCGAAAATCCGGGATGCCGCTCTCCGTGGAGACACCCGCGCCCCCCAGAAAAACGATGTTGCTGCTCTGGCGCAGCATCTCCAGAAGCTGGAGGACGCACTCCTCCAGGGACGGCGTGGGATTGCCGTTTGACATAACTCAGACCTCCTGTTCTCCGGCGGGCGCGGGGGGTTCCCGCTCCCCGTTTTTTTCCTTCCTGCGCGCTTTTTCCTCTTTCTCCCGCTCCTTCCCGCGCTCCTCCTCGGCCTGACGCTCTGCCACATAGGAGTCCAGCAGGCGGGAACACACCAGCTTGTTGACCGTGGCCTCCAATGACATGAGGGCGATGAGCATAAATAGCTGCTCACGTTCGCTCAGGGGCTGGCCATCCAGCTGCTGCGCGGCGACACGGTCGATGCGGCTCTCAACTTGCTGGATATAGGAGGCTCTGTAGCTGTTGACCATATCTACCAGCAGGCCGTAGGCCCCGCCCAGTTTGCCCGGACCGTCCGCCAGGGAAAAGACCTCCTCGATCTGCTGGAAGGAGAGCGTCTGCTTGAGCAGGAATACGTCGATGAGGGAGATCATGTGCTCCTTGCCATATTTTTTCTGCACGGGA
>JAHZEH010000108.1 GCA_019421925.1 Clostridia bacterium | reverse complement strand
GTACGACGTACCGGGTGAAAGCGGACGCTGTTCTTCTGGCCACCGGCGGATGGATGCAGAACGAGGAGCTGGTGAAGGAATACTGCCCCGAATACAGCGGCTACTATGTCAACGCGTTGGTCTCCAACACCGGCGACGGCCTCTTCCTTGCAAAGGATGCGGGCGCGGACTGGGTCTGCATGGACATGGGCATCACGGCCACCAACAAGGCGTTCCACTCCAAGAGCAATACCATCTTCTTCTACAGGGATATCCCCATCATTCTGGTCAATGCTCATGGCGAGCGCTTTGTCAACGAGGTCAGCTCCTATAAGAAGTATCTGCGTCAGTGCAAAGAGGAGCGCCACGGCGGCAAGTTCTATTACATCTTTGACGAGGTGGGTTTTGCCTTGGCGCACGACAGCGACAACTTCGATCTGGATTACCAGTATCTGATCGACAAGGGCGATATCGTGGAGTACGAGAGCCTGGATGCGCTGGCCAAGGATCTGGGTCTGACCAAGCTGAAGGATACGGTTGCCCAGGTGAACAGGATTGCCAAAGGGGAAGAGACGGACGAGTTCGGCAACACCGTACTGCCCTATCTGGAGACCCGCGGCAAAATGTATGCCATGCGCATTGAACCGGGCGCCTATATCACCCATGGCGGTGTGAAGATCGACCCGGATACCCATGTGCTTACAGCGGAGGATCAGGTCATTCCCGGCCTCTATGCCGCCGGTCTGGTCACGGGTTCTATGGAAGTGCGCGACGGCAGCGACTATGGAAACGGAAACTGCCAGGCCCTTGCTTTTGGCCTCAAGGCGGCTCAAACGATCGCCAAGGATATTACCAAATAAACCACCGCGCTTTTACGAAAGCCCGTGCTTTGCACGGGCTTTCGCCTTGTCCCCGTTTGAGTTTTGGGGACATATGGGCTAAAATAAAAAGAAAACGCCCATCGGGTGTTGAGGAGGATCATATGGCGATTATGGTGTGCGGCGGCGCTGGATATATCGGCAGCCATACCGTGGCGGAACTGCTCTCCCGCGGCAAGGAAGTGGTCGTGGTGGACAACCTGGCCAAGGGACACCGGGAGGCTCTGCTGGGCGGCAAGCTGTACGTGGGGGATATCCGGGACGGGGACTTTCTGGACAGGGTCTTTTCTGAGAATGAGATCGAGGCGGTGATCGACTTTGCCGCCCACATTGAGGTGGGGGAGAGCATGAAGGAGCCCCTCTCCTTCTATGACAACAACGTCTATTCGGTGGTCTCCCTGGTGCAGGCAATGAACCGGGCGGGGGTCAGGTATATCGTATTCTCCTCCACAGCCGCGGTCTATGGCCAGCCGGAGATCGTGCCCATCCCGGAGGAGTGCCCCAAGAACCCCACCAACGCCTATGGGCAGACCAAACTGGCAGTGGAGGGGCTGCTGCACTGGTGTGACGTGGCCTATGGCGTCAAATCCACCTGCCTGCGATATTTCAACGCCTGCGGCGCTCACGCCGGCGGCAGGATCGGCGAGGCCCACTCTCCCGAAAGCCATCTCATCCCGCTTGTGCTGCAGGTGGCTCTGGGCCAGCGGGACCATATTACCATCTTTGGAAACGACTACGATACAGAGGACGGCACCTGCGTGAGGGACTACGTCCACGTCAGCGACCTGGCAGACGCCCACATCAGGGCGCTGGAGCGCTTGGAGCGGGGCGGCGATTCCACGGCCTACAACCTGGGCAGCGGCACGGGTTTTTCCGTCCGGCAGGTGGTAGAGATTGCCCGGGAGGTCACGGGCCGGGAAATTCCCGCTGTGATGGGGACGCGCCGTGCGGGCGACCCCGCGGTGCTGGTGGCCTCCTCGGAGAAAATCCGCAGGGAGCTGGGGTGGACGCCTCAATATGACAATCTGCGCGATATTATCAGCTCGGCCTGGAAATGGCACGAGAGCCACCCGAAGGGTTATGCAAAGTAGCGGAGAAGCGGGGTGATCGGATCCCGTTCTCTTTGGTTGACAATCGGAAGAATTTTCCCCAAAGGAGTAAGGGAAGCAAACGTAGAAGGTATTGAAAAAGCAGATTGGTGATGCGGGGAAATAATACGAATTAAAGGGTGGCAGGCAATCATGCATGACTGACAGGCCAAGTTTATGCGTACTTGTGCGCCGCCAATATCACTAGAGCTTTGTCCGAAACAGAAATCCCCCCGCTTTGCGGGGGGATCATTATTGTGAGGGCCTGTCTATAATGCTCTGCCGCTCATCAGGATCTGGATCATTTCCTTGATTTTTTCCTGAGGGATGCCGCGGGTCTCGCCGGTGGCCAGCTTGGTGATCACGGCGATCTCTGCGCCTTCTTCGATATACTCGGTGCAGGTCAGCGCCTTGTCGAGAGTCTTACCTACGGTCAACAGACCATGCATAGCCAGTATCACCGCACTTCCACGGTCACCAAGACCCTTTACTGCGGATTCTCCCAAAGACTGAGAGCCGGGAAACTCAAAAGGCATGATGGGTGCGGGATTAGGGGCATACATGATCAGGGGGATAGTGCAGACGGGCAGGGGCTCATCGATGATGCTGAGTATGGTGGAGAACTTGGAGTGGGTATGCACCACAGCATTCACATCGGGGCGGGCGCGCATGACGGCCAGATGCATAGGCAGCTCGGATGAGGGCTTGGTATCGCCTTCCACGATGTTGCCGTCAATATCCACCAGGGGGATCATTTCCGGGGTCAGGTCTTCATAGGGGATAGAAGAGGGGGTGATGGCGATTACCTTGCCGTCTTCGCTGCGCAGGGAGATGTTGCCGGAAGTGCCGCGGATGAGGCCTTTTTTCTGTACATCCAGAGAGGCTTTGATGACGGCAGCGCGGATATCGTTATAGCTCATAGTATGCTCCTGTCTGTATTAAGAATTGAAGAAGGTAAACAGGCTGTCCTTGGTCTTGACCCACTGGGTAAAGAGCTGTTCAAGGGCTTCATTCTTTTCGGGCTGATAAACCTTACTGACGGTGGGCTGAATCTCCTTCAGGCCCAGAGCGCGGCAGGCCAGGTGGAAGCAGCCGTATACGGAAGCCTGACGGGATTCTTCGTACAAGTACAGCTCCTGACCGGTCAGGTTGGCAATAGTCTGGGCTTCAATGTCGCCGCTGAAGCCGCCGCCCACACCGATGAGCCTGCCCTGTGCGCCGGAGGCTTCCTTGACGGCGTTGATGGCCACCACCTGCTGAAAGGCGATGCTCAGGATCATGGCATAGGCGTATTCACGCCAGTCAAACATACCGGCAGGACCCGTTTCCTGAATGTAAGTACCCTTGGACATAAAGTTGCCGGCAGCGTGGATATTGCCGGAGAACACAGCCAGAACAGCGGGCAGGGAACCGGCCTTGAAACGGGCTTCCATTTCGGCAAAGGCTTCGCCTGCGCCTTCGGTCACCTTGAACTGACGCAGCACGTTATCCAAGTTCACACCGGTGTTGCCGCAGTTCACTTCGATGGCGTACTTGTTGTCCAGCACGTTGGGGCTCATCCAGAAGGGACCGCACTTGATATCTTCCACGGGCACCATGATGGGTGTAGTGGTGCCGTTGACGGAGACCAGATCGCCGGTCTTGGCGCGCACGCCTGCGGTAGCTGCCTGGGTGTCGGCAGCGCCGATGATGAAGGGAATGCCTGCGGGAAGACCGGTCAGGGCGGCGTAGGTATCGGTGACTTTGCCCAATACGGTACCGGCATTCGCCAGCTCGGGCAGAATACCTGCGGGGAACTGGTACAGCTCGCACAGCTCGTCGGACCAGGAATCGGTGTGGATGTTGTATACGGAGGAGTGAATAGCCTGGGATTTTTCCCACACCAGATTGCCGGTAAACAGATAGCCCACCCAGTCGCTGATAGAGGTAATCTTGCCGATGCCAGCCAGGAATTTGGGATCCTGCTGGGCGATGGCGTAGATCTTCTGGCCAGCGTACAGGGGCAGGGGAGTCAGGCAGGTCTGAGGGATGATCTTTGTTGCCCAGTCAAAGCCGCCGATGTACTGCACGCCGCGCATATCGGCGTTGGGGTAAGCCACGATGGCCTTACCTTCCTTATCCAGCAGCACGATGCCTTCGCGCTGACTGGTGGCAGTTATGGCGACAACCTCCACATCGCCTGCCTCGGCCAGCGCCTGCTTCACGCCGCGGATGACCAGGGCTTCCCATTGGACGGTGTCGGCGTTCATACCGGCAATGTAAGCGGGGTCGGGGGTATACTGGGAGTCTTCGGAGAACACGGAGAGGATTTTGCCGTCAAGACCCACCAGGATTACGCGGCTGTGGCCACCAAGATCGATTACCAGGATAGCTTTTTTCATATGTGTACGCCCCTTTTTGTTTTATTTTAGCCATTGAGGTATTCTGCCAGAGATTCCATCAGCATGCCCATGGAGAGCTGCGCCACGCCGGGGAACACGCCGCCGATATGGGGCATCATGGTCACATTGTTCATAGTCAGCAGCTCACAGTTTTTGTCAAAGGGTTCCTGCCAGTACACATCCAGACCCGCAGCGGCGATCTTGCCGGACTTCATGGACTCCATAAAGGCTTCCTCGTCCACCAGGTCGGCGCGAGCGGTGTTAATGAACATGCAGCCGTCCTTGATCAGCGACATCTCATGCTTGCCGATCATGCCCTTAGTCTCTTCCACCAAGCGGGCGTGGATGGTGATGATGTCGCTGGTGGCCATCAGGGTATCCAGATCCACACGTTTTACGCCCATCTGCTCAAACGCGGCATCGGCGGTGTAGGGGTCATAAGCTTGTACCTTGGTACCAAAGGCCTGCAGGCGCTTGGCCACTTTCTGGCCGATGGCTCCAAAGCCCACGATACCGGCGGTCAGCAAACGCAGGGGGCGGTTGATGGTCTTCTGGTAGGGCTTGTGGTCCACCCATTCGCCTTTGGTCAGCACCAGGTTGCGGGTCATCAGGCCCTTATTGGCGTCAAGAATGAGGGCCAGCGTCAAATCAGCCACAGAATCGCCCAGTCGACCGGGGCAGTTGCGCACAGTAATGCCCTTTTTGGCGGCGTACTTCATGTCGATGTTTTCCAAACCGCTGCGCATGGAGCCCACGAATTTTAGCTTGGGCGCGGCATCCATCATTTCGGGGGTCACGGCGGACCAGTGTACGATCAGAATCTCCACCTCGGCCAAAGCGTCCAGCAGCTCTTTATCGCGCACCACGCTGCCTATGCCGCTTTTCTCGAAATCGCGGATGATAGACATGGGGTTGTCGGAATTCTTGAACATACTGTCGTTCATGTAATCGATGTGGAATTCCTCGCCCAGAGTGCCGTGTAGAATACCCTGCATCTCCGGGTCGTTTTTGATGAATTCTGCAGGATAAAAATCAGATAGGACCAGAACTTTTCTCATGGGAAATACACCTCCATTGAATCTAACTGTAAATAGCAGTTGGGAAATGAGTAAAAAGGTATTGTTGAATAAAGAGAACTAAAATGGCTGTCAAAACTGTATTAATAAAGATATTAATACACAAAAGAGAGTGCACAAAAAACACATATATGTATATTACATCGACAGACGATAAGTTTCAATAATTTTTTGTGTCAAATTTGTATTGAAAGGAGGAGCGCCGGTGGACAAACGGGCATTGCGGCATCAGGAAAACGCGCGCAGATCCAGGAGGCGGTGCTTGCCCTGGCCAATGAAAAGATGCCGGAGGATATTACGGTGCGCGACATCTGCGCCCGCGCCCAGGTGACCATCGGCTCCTTTTACAGGCTGTTTGAATCCAAAGAGGAGGCCGTGGCGGCGATTTTCATGGATTCGAACGAGCATTTCCGGTGGGAGACCGAACGTCTGATGGAGATGGACAGCTCCTTTGAACGGCTCGTCCCCTCGGGGAGATCTGCACGGGGTATTATATCTGGCCTATATCAGAGCCCGGCAGATTCTGTATCTGAAGGATGCGTCCGGAAGGGCGTCCACCCAGAATTTTGCCCCTCCCAATATCCTCGTCGCTATTGTGGAGGAGGGGCAGAGGGACGGCACCCTCCGGACCGATCTGCCCGCCAGAGAGCTGGCGATGTATCTGTCCATCATGCTGAAGGGATTTACTGCGGAGTGGTGCGAAATGAACGGAGGGTTTAATTTGAACAGCGCCCTGCGCCGAGGGTTCCGCATTGTGCTCGACGGCGCGCGCCTGCTTCCCGTAGAGGGCGCGGATGAAAAAGGGACCGCCGGAATGACCGGCGGTCCCTGATGTTTTGTGGGGTTAGCCCAGAGCGGAGATGGGGGAGGGGGTGATAAGCGGCGCCTCCGTCTTCTCGATCGCGTCGAGCAGCAGTTGTTCATAGTTGTCGATCTTGCGCTCGCTGATCTCCATATCCCGGATGCGGGGATGGGTGACCGGGTGCTTGGGGGTGAAGATGGTGCAGCAGTCCTCATAGGGGAGGATGGAGGTATCATAGGTGCCGACGGCGCGCGCCCGGTCCATGATCTCCACCTTGTCGAACCCGATGCAGGGGCGGAAGACCGGCATCTCAGCAACGGCGTCCGTGCAGCACAGGCCGTCGAGGGTCTGGCTGGCAACCTGGCCGATGGACTCGCCTGTCACCAGCGCTTTGCAGCCGTTTTGCGCGGCAATGCGCTGGGCGATGCGCATCATGGCTCTGCGGATGAGCACAGGGGTTTGACTCTCCGGGCATTTCTCATAGATGGCGAGCTGCACGTCCGTGAAGTGCACGATGTGCAGGCGGATACAGCCCTGGAAACGGGCCAGGATACGGGTCAGGGCGATGACCTTCTCGCGGGCCCTCTCGCTGGTGTACGGG
>JAHZEH010000107.1:237-6834 GCA_019421925.1 Clostridia bacterium | reverse complement strand
TGGTATCCCCGCCGGGATAGTATCCCACGGGCGGGGCGATGGGCTTGCCCTGGTTCACGTCGCGCAGATATTCCTTCTCCAGGGTATCGGCGTCATATTCGCCGTGGCCGGTGACAAAGACCTGCCGGCCGTCCCTGCTCTGCATGAGATAGAGGCCCGCTTCCTCCGATTCGGCCAGCACCTCGATTTCGCCGCAGGCGAGGATATCCTCCTTGGCGACCTCGGTATGGCGGCTGTGGGGGGCGTTGAAGTAATCGTCAAAACCCCGCAGCAGGGGACAGTTGCGCACGAGCACTCTGTGGCGGAAGACGCCAAACATCTTGTGGGGAAGAGGCCGCTTGGGGACGCCGTAATTGTAGTACAGAGCGGCCTGGGCCCCCCAGCAGATATACAGGGTGGAATAGACGTGGGTGTTGGCCCAGTCCATGATTTTGACAAGCTCCTCCCAGTATGCCACCTCCTCAAATTCCAGGTGCTCCACAGGCGCACCCGTGATGATGCAGCCGTCAAAACGCTGGTCCTTGATCTCGTCGTAGGTCTGATAGAACTGGTTGAGGTATTCCGTGGAGGTGTGGGTAGAGGCGTAGGAGGCGGTGCGGATAAAAACGGGGTCCACCTGCAGGGGGGTATTCCCGATGAGGCGGAGCAGCTGGGTCTCCGTGGCCTCCTTGGTGGGCATCAGGTTGACGATGGCAATGCGCAGCGGGCGGATGTCCTGTTTGCTGGCGCGCTCCTCGGTCATGACAAAAAGATGTGCCGCCGTTAGCGTGGCTGCGGCGGGCAGGGCGTTGGGGATTTTTACAGGCATGGCGACCTCCTTGGGCGCCGCGTCCATGCGGCGCATTTCTCCAAATTTCATCTGCAAATTTATTGTTATTGTATGGGATGAGGCGGGGGTTCGTCAAGAGGAATGGGGAATCGTCTGAATTTTTCCGGGATGGCGGACGGAACTGGGGAATTGACACTTTTTAAGCATGCTGATAGGCTAAAAACTGAAGAAGAAGTGCGAAAGTCACGGAGGGGGGAGCGTATCAAAAATGGATGTGGAGAGCCTGCGCTGCTTTGTTGTTGCCGCGTCGACCTTGAGTTTTACGAGGGCTTCGCAATTGCTCTATATGACCCAGTCTACGGCCAGCCGGAGGATTGCAAAATTGGAGGCCGATCTGGGGGTGACGGTGTTTGACCGGACGGGAGCCGCCCTCACGCTTACGGATGCGGGGGAGGTTCTGGTGGAGGAAGCGGAAAAGATACTGGCCCTGACCGACCGCCTGCCCGGTAAGCTGCAGAGGCTGCAGAGAAACGTGGAGGGATCGCTCCGGATTGGACACTATGGCTTTTTTGATATGCCCGTGCTGACCGAGCTGATCACCAAGATGGGCAGAAAGCACCCCAATATCAGAATCAGCCTGTATCAGGACAAATTCGCGCTCCTCGTGGAGGCGCTGAGCTGGGGGGAGGCGGACATCGTCTTCACCATCACCAATGAAGCGGAGGCGTTGAGCGATGTGGTCACCCAGCCGCTGATGCCGCTGAGGATGTGCGCCGCGCTGCATAAAAGCCACCCCCTGTCCGGGCGGGAGAGCGTCAGCAGAGAGGAGCCCATCATTTGGTGGAGGCGGAGCTCCGCGCCGGTTGTCTATGATGCGATCCAGAGCGCCTGTGCAGGCCAGGGGTTTGTTCCCAAGGTGACGGAGACCAAGAATTCGCCCTATGATGTGCTGCTCTCTGTGGCCGCCGGGCAGGGCGTGGGATTTTTGATGGACGAGATTGCCCACATGGGGGGAGAGGGCATCGGCATTGTGCCCATCGATGGTCTGGCCCTTGACGCATACTATGGGGCGGCCTATATTCCGGGCCGGTCCAACTCCTGCGCGTCCATTTTCTGGTATGAGATGATGGAATATCTGCAAAGCGCCGGCATGCAGAGAGGGCCTTGATAATTTGAGGAAAGACCGGGGCCGCCATGCGGAAAATGCATGCCATTTTCCGCATGGCGGCCCTTTTTCTGATGCACAGGTATCATTTTTTCACAGCATTTGTGTGATGTATAATAAAACGCAGGTGCGGAACTCCAGGAGGGTCCGCATACTTTTGAAAAGAATGCATGGAGGAGAACATGAACGTGAAGAGGATTCTTGCGGGGCTGCTGTCCCTGGCGCTGGCCCTGTCCGTCTGCGGATGCGCGGCGGAGGCTGGGAACCCGAATGCCGGGGCGCCGGCGGCGGCCTCCCCCGCGGTGCAGACCCCGCCCGCAGAACCCCAGGCGGAGAGCCTCCCGGCAGGGACGTACACGGGTAGCGCCCCCGGGATGTATGGGGACGTGACCGTGGAGGTGACGCTGGATGGGAACGGGATTTCCAGTGTTTCGGTGAAGGAGCAGAGCGATACCAGGCGCATTGCACAGGCCGCGGTGGAGGCGCTGCCGCAGCGCATCGTGGAGACCCAGTCCCTTGCGGTGGATACCGTGGCGGGGGCAACTATGACCTCTTATGGCATTTTGAACGCGGCAAAAAACGTCCTGACGGATGCCGGGATTGATATTGCGCGCTGGACGGAAGCCCCTGAGGCGGCGGAGCCGGTCCAGGGGGAGACGGAGGAGTTTGACCTGGTGATCGTCGGCGCGGGGTCGGCCGGACTGGGCGCGGCCATCGAGGCGGGCAGGCTGAATACGGGCGCCTCTGTGCTGGTGCTGGAGAAGCTGGCCTATACGGGCGGGTCGGGCGCGCTGAGCGGCTCCATGATTGTGGGCGGCGGCACGGCCTGGAACGGGATGGAGGAGAACGTGGATTATTCCACGGAGGAATTCGTGGACTTCTTCAAGCTGCGCGCCAGCCAGCAGGACCGCATGCCCGAGGGCATGGCCATCAACGAGGAACTGGTGGCGGAGATCGGCGATATGTCCACGGAATTCCTCTCCTATCTGATTGAGCAGGAAATTCCCCTGCGGCCGGTCATGTGGTTTGCCACCGCCACCTGGGCGGAGGGCAGGGGTATCGCCGGTTTCGTCAATGAGAAGAAGGGAAACATCCAGGACCCTGAGGCGGCAATGACGGTCTGGGGGGACTGGTTTACAGAGCATGCTTCCCAATTCGCCGAGATCCGCACCAACTCCGAAGTGGTGGAGCTGGTGGTAAACGGCGGCGCAGTGGAGGGCGTTGTGGTGCAGGGGCCGGACCGGACCTATACGGTCAAGGCGAAAAAGGTCATCCTGGCCTGCGGCGGCCTGTCCGCCAATACCGCCCTTTTCCGGGAGCTCAACAGCGACGTGCCCAACATTGACACGGTCTTTAACTTTGCCTGCGCCGGGGACACGGGAGACTATTTTGCCCTGACGGAGGGCCTGGATGTTGCCCAGACCGGCTACGGCTTTATAGCCTACCCCGGCTACCGCGCGCCCTATGGCTTCCACACGCCTTTCGGCAGCATGGCGGCCACGGGATTCTCCATGTGGGTGAACAACAGCGCCCAGCGCTTCACCAATGAGAAGGGCTATTACTATCAGGTCGGCTTCCGCATCCTGGAGCAGGACGGCGGCGAGGTCTACGGAATCGCGGACGCGGAACATGCCCGCGTATCCGTGCTGGAGGACGCTGTGGCCGCAGGGGAGGCATACAAGGCCGATTCCCTGGAGAAACTGGCCGCGCTGATAGGCGTGGACGGCGCGGCGCTCACTGCGACAACTGAACAGTACAACGCCGACTACGAAGCGGGCGGGGATACGCTGTTCGGCCAACAGGCCGCCCAGATGACCCCCATCCGGACCGCCCCCTTCTATGCGATGAAGGTGGGGGTGAGCACGCTGGGCACCATGTCCAGCCTGAAGGTCAATGAGAAGTGCGAGATTTTGAACAGCGCGGGCGAAGCCATCCCCAACCTGTACGGCAGCGGCGAGGTGGTATTCGGCAACCTCTTTGTGCAGGAATACGTGGCGTCCGGCTGCGCGGTTGGATGCGCGGTGTATACCGGCGCGATTGCGGCGCGGGAGGCCCTCGGGGCGATGGTTCCATAATTCCTGCGGTATATCAGAACAGAGAGTGGGCGCGGCTGTTCCGGGGAGGGGGGGGCCGCGCCCTGCCTTTTGGGAAAAGGAACTTTGCAGGGAGGGGCGGCCTGTGTTATAATAACACGGCGTTTGAGGCGCGATTGAAAACATAAGAGGGTGGAACCATGCAATATATCTGGGCCGGCACCATTGCCGATTTTTTGAGGGACGGACAGTGCGAGGGCGCGCTGCACGCCAAGGCTCCCCTATGGGCGGAGCACCTGGGTCTGCTCCGCGCGCAGCTTGGGCAGGTGGAGGCCTCCGTCCGCAAGGGGGGCGGCATCGCTTTTGGCGTCGAGCTGTTCGGAGGTCTGAAAGCCCCTTGCGTCCTGCTGCTGGGCAATAAGGTGGTGGCGCTGGACCTGCTGCCGGAGGGGACGGCTGAGAGCGCCCGTTACGGCTACTGCGACCGCATGGTGGACGTGGCGCGCGCACTGGCCCTGTGCCATGCGCCGACCCGCGGGCGCAAGACCTTCTCCTGCGTCATGCCCCTGGGCTATCGGCAAAATCCCGGCAGGAACGGGATGGGCAACATCTTTGCGCCGGAGAGGCTGGGCGGCTATCTGGCCCTCAACTGCAAGGAGGGCGGGGAGGCCGGCCTTTCCGACTGGCTGGCCGCGCCCTGCGAGGACAGGATGGAGCTTCTGCGCGAGAGGATCGGCGCGCTTCAGAGCCTGTGGAGCGAGCGCTTTTTTGAGGGCTTTCAGAGAGATTCCACGGAGATCCTGGGCAAATTGTCCAATCTGGGCTACCGGGTGTACGCCACGGCCGACATGGAGCACGCCAGGGCCTATTGCCGGGCCCGCTATGAGGGGCGGGAGGCCTCCTATGGCTTCATCGTCTCCAGCGAGTCGCGCAATATGCTGGAGTACGGCGCACCCAGGGGGGCTAAGGCCATCCGTATCCCCACGCCGGAGGATGCCGTCTGGCAGAGGAACTACTTTGAGGACCCGTCCTCCCCGGATTACTGCACCACCTTCAAGAGAGCCTGCACCGAGCATATGGCCGGGGGGCGCTCCCTGGACTACGCCATTCTGGGCTGGGGAGACGACATCCGCTGGTCGGGCAAGTGGAAGGGCAGGGGTATGCTCTCCAAGGAGATGGAGAAGAAGGAGCTGGAGGAGATGGGTACCAGCTTCCGCACCTACTCTCTCAACCCCGGCGGATTCGCCCGGGGCGCCCGCAACGAGGCCTATGCCACGCTCATGAAACTGCCCCTGGACGGCTTTGTGGTGTTTGTCCGGGTCTCCACCTATGATGGCGCGGCCCACAGGGCCCTTGGACGGTTCGGCATCCCCATCACGTTCTAGCCGCCCCCGTTTTGGAACATTCTGTAAATGTTGGCGCTCCCCGTTGCGGGGAGCGCTTTCCTTTTTGTATAATGAGATCAGGCCGGTTGCGGCTGAGAAGGAGAACGTACTGCCATGAGATACAAGAGATGGGGCGCTGCGGCTCTGGCTTTCTGCCTGTTGCTTCTGAGCGCCTGCAGCGGCAGCCCTGCGCAGCCCGAGACGACGGAGCCGGAGGAACCGGACTCACCTGTTGTGAGCATCCAGCCGGAGGAGGAGCCCACAGCTGCGCCCCAGCCTACGGGGACGCCTGAACCCACGGCCACACCCCACGTTTTTGACCCCTCCCTGCTGGAGGACATGCCCGACAGGGACGAGTATCTGCGCCTGCGCGGCGTCAACGGGGATGTGGTGGGCTGGATCACGGTGCCCAATACGGTGATCAACTACCCCGTGGTTCTCGGGGAGGACAACGACTACTATCTCAAGCACACGCCCGAGAGGGAGTCCTCCAAGTCGGGCTCCATCTTCTTTGATTACCGCAACAGCCGGGAAGCGGACGACCGCCATATCATCCTGTATGGGCACAACATGAGGAACGGCTCCATGTTCCACGACCTGCCCAACTACTACCGGATCCGCGAGTTCTTCGACAACAGCCGGGAGATCACCCTCTGGGTTGGGGATGAGAAACGGGTCTATGAGGTCTACGCCTCCTTCATCGCCACAGAGGACATCTATTTCATCCGCACCAAGTTCAAGTCAGACGAGACGTTCCTCAGCTATATGCAGGAGCTCCAGTCCCTGGCGAAATATCCGACGGACACCGTGCTCACCGCCCAGGACCAGATTCTGACGCTGTGTACCTGCACCTATGAGGAGACCAATGCCCGCGGCGTTGTGCAGGCGCGCCGCATCCGCTAAACGCAGGCCTGCCGAAGAGGAGAACCCATGAAAAAATCAATCCGCCGCTGCGCGCTGAGTCTCGGCCTGGCGCTGCTCTTCTCCGCCCTGCCCGGCTACGCGGCGGAGAGCGGAGCCTATGTGACCGGGTTGGACGACGTATGGTATATTCTGACCGAGGACTCCCTCCTGCCCGTGGACTCGCCCAATCCCTTCGCCAGGGTGGAGAGCGCCGAGGGCCTTCTGAAGGAGCCTGAGACCCCCAGGGCCTATTCCGGACAGGGCAGCATCCGTCTGGAATGGCCGGCTGTGGAGGGGGCTGAGACCTACTACATCTACAGGGGGGCTCCGAGGATCAGGGGA
>JAHZEH010000107.1:0-212 GCA_019421925.1 Clostridia bacterium | reverse complement strand
GCCGACTTCGTCTCCCAGCCCCTGCATTTCTATGACATGACGCCCACGGCGGGCGCGGCTACGGTGTACTCCATCGAGGCCCGGGACAAGGAGAACAAGGTGCTCTCCACCCAGAAAGTTAAAGTGACGCCCCCCAAGGACTCCAGGCCGGGGGAGGTCAAGACCATGGGCCTGACCCTGCGGGAGGCGGGTATTGTGGACGGCAAGCTGGA
>JAHZEH010000106.1 GCA_019421925.1 Clostridia bacterium | reverse complement strand
GGAGCGGTTTACGGCCTTCACAGAGGAACAGCTGGAGCTGGCCCGGTGGATGAAGGAACGCTACCACTGCCTCTTGGTGGACGCCCTGCGGCTGATGATCCCCGCCCAGCTCCGGGGCGGCCGGGTCCGGGAGAAGGAGATCCGCACTGTTTGGCTGGCGCTGGACGGGGAGGGCTGCGAAGCGGCCCTTCAGAGCCTGGTGAGCAAATCCACCGGGGCCTGTAAAGCGCCGGTGCAGCGGGACGTGCTACAGGTCCTGCGGGGTTATGAGGGGGAGATGGCGGCGGCCGACCTCTACGGGTTCGTGCCGGGCAGCGCCTCCGCCCTGCCGGCTATGGTGAGGAAGGGCTGGATTGAGCTGGGGGTTCAGGGGGTGCGAAGGAGGCCGTATACTGCCCTGACAAACGAGCTGTTGCCTCCGCCCGCCGCAACGGCGGAGCAGGAGGAGGCCATCGGCGCGGTAGTTTCCTCCTTCGACCGGGGCGGCGGCGCTTTCCTGCTGCACGGCGTGACGGGCAGCGGCAAGACGGAGGTCTACCTGCGATGCATCAGCGCCTGCGTGGAGCGGGGGAGAACCGCCATCATGCTGGTGCCCGAGATCTCCCTCACCCCCCAGACGGTGGACCGATTCCGGAAGCGGTTCGGGGATGCGGTCGCCGTGCTCCACAGCCGGCTCTCCCCTGGGGAGCGCTTTGACGAGTGGAAGCGCATCCGCACGGGCCAGGTGAAAATTGCCGTGGGTGCGCGGAGCTGCGTTTTTGCCCCCTTTGAAAATCTGGGGCTGATTGTCATAGACGAGGAACACGAGGGCAGTTATCACAGCGACAAGACGCCCCGCTACGACGCCTACGACGTGGCACTCCAGCGGTGCAGGGCGGGGGGCGGCGCGCTCCTGCTGGGCAGCGCCACTCCCTCGGTGGAGACCTATTGGAGGATGCGCCGGGGGGAACTGGAACTGCTGCGCCTGCCCCACCGGATCAACGGCAGGCCGCTGCCTCATGTGGAGGTGGTGGACATGCGGGAGGAGCTGGCCCAGGGCAACCGCAGCATGTTCTCTTCCGCGCTGTACCGGGAGCTCAAGCGCTGTTTCCAGGAGGGAAGGCAGGCCATTCTGTTTCTAAACAGGCGGGGCTACTCCACCTTTGTCTCCTGCCGGGGATGCGGTCACGTGCTGCGATGCTCCCACTGCGACGTCTCCCTGACCTATCACAAAACCGACCGGACGGTACGCTGCCACTACTGCGGGGAGAGCCGCGTGGTCCCGGATGTCTGTCCGGAGTGCGGCAAGCCCTTCCTGAAGTTTTTCGGCGTGGGTACCCAACAGGTGGAGGAGTCGGTCAACCGGTACTTCCCGGGCATCCGGGTGCTGCGCATGGACTACGACACCACCCAGAAGAAGGACGCCCACCTGGAGATCCTTGGGAAATTTGCCGCGCGGGAGGCGGATGTGCTCATCGGTACCCAGATGATCGCCAAAGGGCTGGATTTTCCACAGGTGACGCTGGTCGGGGTCATTGCGGCGGATTCCACCCTCTTTGTTCCGGACTATCGGAGCGCGGAGCGGGCCTTTCAACTCATCACCCAGGTGGCGGGCCGGGCGGGCCGGGATGAGGCGGCGGGCCGGGTGATCGTGCAGACCTACTCCCCGGAGCACCCCTCCATCCGGTTCGCCGCCCGTCAGGACTACGAGGGCTTTTATGACTACGAGATTCACTGTCGGGAGCAGAACGAGTTCCCGCCCTTTGCGGACTTTGTGCGGTTTCTGTTTGCCGGGGATCAGGATGAGGCCCTTGCCGGACTGGCCCGGATTTTCCGGGAGGAGCTGGAGAACCTCATCCTGCGCTTCCTGGAGGAGAGGGGGCTGGAGCGGCAGACTCTGCTGTATATCGCCAATACCCCCGCGCCCCTGCACTTTTTGCGGGGGGAATTCCGTCACCAGGTGATTTTAAAGCTCAGGCGGACAGAGGCGAGCGAAGAGATTTTGCAGCTCGTCGGCGCGTTTGCCCGGGCCAAGAGGCAGGAGGGAGTGTGCCCCAATATGGAGATCAACCCGCAGAATATGATTTGAACCGGTGATTCGAACCGGCAGCGGGAATCATGCCTGCGAGGCACGGCCGGGCAGGAAGCCGTGATCTGGCGGGAAGCCGGGGCAGCGTGCCGGGGAGGCTCGCTTTGAACGGAAACAGCTGGTAAATGGCGGGGGAGACGGGGTTTGCCCGTGGGGCGCAGCCGGACTGCCACGGGCGGCATGTCCCGGGACTGTGACAAAATAGCGGATTCAATTGCACACAAACCGCGGTATGGGCTATAATAAGCGTAGAAATCAGAAGAATAGGGCGTTTGGCGGCCAGCCGCGTCCTTAAGAACTGTGGAGGTTGGATATACTTTGGCACTGAGGAACATTTTGCTGGAAGGCGATCCCGTTCTGCGGCGCAAGAGCCGCGAGGTGACCGCTATTGACGACCGGCTGCGCACCCTGCTGGACGACATGGCCGAGACCATGTACCAGGCGGACGGCGTTGGCCTTGCGGCGCCCCAGGTGGGCGTTTTGAAACGGGTGGTGGTCATTGACGTGGGCGACGGGCTCATCGAACTGATCAACCCCGTAATTGTGGAACAGGACGGTATGCAGTGCCGCATGGAGGGATGCCTGAGCGTACAGGATTTCAACGGTTTTGTGCAGCGGCCCCAACATGTGGTGGTCAACGCCTATGATAGAGAGGGCAACTATGTCCGCTGGGAGGGGGAGGATCTTTTGGCCATTGCGATGAGCCATGAGATCGACCACCTGGACGGCATCCTGTTTCGGGACAAGACTGTGGAGCCCACGCCCGAACAGCTCGCCGAGCACAAGCGCCTCATGGCGGAGCAGGAGCGCCTCGCCAAGGAGGAGGAGAAATCGGGCGGACGCCCCATGCGGGGCAAGCGGCGGATTAGAGCCGCCCAACAGGGGGAATGAGGATGCGCATTGCTTTTCTGGGGACGCCCGATTTTGCCCTGCCCTCCCTGCGGATGCTGCTGGAGGAGGGCTACGAGGTTGCCGGTGTGTTTACGCAGCCGGACAAGCCGGTGGGCAGGAGCGGCAAGCTCAAGGCTCCCCCTGTCAAGGTGTTCGCTCAGGAGAGGGGGATTCCGGTCTGTCAGCCGGCCAGGATCCGCTCGGAGGAGGGGCTTGCCGCCCTGCGCGCCCTTCAGCCTGACCTGATGGTCACGGCGGCCTTTGGACAGATCCTCTCGGCGGAGAACCTGGCGGTCCCCCGCCTTGGCTGCATCAACGTTCATGGGTCTCTGCTCCCCAAATACCGGGGGGCGGCTCCGGTCCAGTGGAGCGTCATCAACGGGGAGACAGAGACGGGCGTGACCACCATGCTTACCGACGTTGGCCTGGACACGGGCGATATGCTGGTGAAAAAAACTGTTGCCATCGGTCCGGATGAGACGGCGGGGGAGCTCTTCGAGCGCATCGCCCTGGTGGGGGCGGAGACGCTGAGGGAGACCCTCGCGCTTCTGGAGGCGGGCAAACTTCAGCCTGTTCCCCAGGTCGAGGCGGAGGCGACCCACTGCCCCATGCTTAAGAAGGAGCATGGGCATATTGACTGGAAAAAGAGCGCCGGTCAGGTGCACAACCTTGTGCGCGGAGTCAATCCCTGGCCGGGCGCTTTTGCGCTGTTCCGGGGGGAGCCCCTCAAAATATGGCGTACCCGTCCGGCGGAGGGCGGCGGCGCTCCGGGCGAAGTGCTGTGTTCCAGCCCCAAACAGGGCCTGATAGCCGCCTGCGGCGAGGGCGCTGTGGAGGTGCTCGAATTGCAGGCCCCAGGTGGCAAGCGCATGGAAGCCCGGACCTATCTGCGGGGAAAAAATATTCCGGAGGGGGAATTTTTGCAATGAGCTCCCAGCCTAGACGGGCTGCATACGATATCCTGTGGGACATCGAGCAGGGGGCGTATGCCAATTTGCGTCTGAAGGAGGGGCTCAGGCAGGTCCCGCCGGAGAACCGTCCCTTTGTCTCCGCGCTGGTCTACACTGTGCTGGATCATCAGATTTATCTGGACCATATCATCGACAGGTTTGCCAGGGGGAAGGTCAAACCCCGCGTGCGCCTCGTCCTGCGCATGGGCATCTGCCAGATGCTCTACATGGACGTGCCCGATTCGGCCGCCTGCGATGAGAGCGTCAAGCTGGTCAAATCCGTGGGCAAGCTGGCCCTTTCAGGCTATGTCAACGGTGTTCTGCGGGCGGTGGCCCGGGAGAAGGGGACCCTCCATCCCCCGGAGGGGAGGGACGCGTCCAGCCTCTCCATCCGATACAGCTGGCCCCAGTGGCTGGTGAAGCGCTATCTGAAACGCTACGGCCCGGAGGGCACGGAGTCTCTTTTATCCTATGTGGGGGAAAAAAGCATAACAGTGCGCAATAACCCCTTCAAAGTGGGGATAGATGAGCTGAAAAAGGCTCTTTTTGAACAGGGGATCCCATACAGGGCAGGAAACCTTGTGGAGGACGCCCTGGTGCTGGAGGGGGCGGGGGATGTCGCGAAAAACCCCCTCTTTCTTCAGGGGGCTATGACGGTGCAGAGCCAGAGCTCTATGCTTGTCTGCCGGGTGGCCAATCCCCGGAGGGGGATGCGGGTGCTGGACGCCTGTGCCGCGCCGGGGGGAAAGTCCCTGTATATGGCGGCCCTCATGGGGGAGGGCGAGATCCTCTCCTGGGACGTGCATCCCCACCGGGTGCGCCTGATTGATAAAAACTGCGAGCGCCTGGGGGTGGATTTCGTGCGCACCCAGGTGCAGGACGCCACCCAGGACCGCAAACCTCTCTGGGGCGGGTTTGACCTGGTGCTGGTGGACGCCCCATGCTCGGGATTGGGCGTGGCGGGCGGCAAGCCGGACGTGAAATATGCCAGGAGTCCGGAGCAGCTTATAGAGCTCCAACAGCTTCAGCTCTCAATTCTGCGCACCTGCGCACAATATGTGGCCGTGGGCGGCGCATTGGTGTACTCCACATGTACCACACTCCGGGAGGAGAACGAGGATGTGGTGGACGAGTTTCTCAGCAGAAATAAGGAGTTTCTGCCCGACGACATCACCCCCTATGTGCCCCCCTGCATCGACCGGGCGCGCTGCGCCAGGGGGAGGATACAGCTTCTGCCCTATCTCGACGGGGTGGAGGGATTTTTTGTGGCAAGGATGGTGCGGCGATGAATTGGCTGGACATGGATTTGGAGGAGTTGGGCGGGGCTCTCAGGGAGTTGGGCGAGCCCGCTTTCCGGGCTAGGCAGGTTTTTTCCTGGCTGCATAAGGGCGTGGGCTTTTCAGAGATGAGCAACCTGCCCAAGGCGCTGCGGGAGAAGCTGGAGGAGGAGCGCCCCCTGGGGGGCGTGAGTATCCTGGAGAAGCGGGTGTCCAAGCTGGACGGGACGGCCAAATACCTGTTTTTGCTGGAAGACGGCAATATCGTCGAAGGGGTGCTCATGCGCTATAAGTATGGCAACACCCTCTGCATCTCCACGCAGGTGGGCTGCCGGATGGGCTGCACTTTCTGCGCCTCCACCCTGGGCGGGCTGGTGAGGAACCTGCGCCCCGGCGAGATGCTGGGAGAGATACTGGCGGTGGAGCGGGAGCAGACCCTCCTGGGCCTCAAAACCGGGGAGCGGGCGGTGACCAACGTCGTGCTCATGGGCAGCGGCGAACCGCTGGATAACTACGACAACGTGGTGAAATTCCTGCGCCTGGTGAACATGCCGGAGGGGATCGGCATCAGCCACCGCAACATCTCCCTGTCCACCTGCGGGCTTGTGCCCCGCATCCTGGAGCTGGCGGGATCGGGGCTCAACGTTACTCTCTCTATCTCCCTGCATGCGCCCAACGACGCCATGCGGCAGGAGCTCATGCCCATCGCCAGGCGCTACTCCATCGGGGAGCTGATGGCCGCGGCCAGGGAATATGTCCGCCTGACCGGGCGGCGGGTGGTCTTTGAATACACCCTCGTGAGGGGAAAAAACGACGGGGAGGCCCAGGCCCGGGAGCTGGCGGCCCTCCTGCGGGGGCTGCAGTGCCATGTCAACCTCATCCCTCTCAACGTGGTCAAGGAGAGGGGCATGGAGGGGACGACTCTGGCCAATGCCCGGCTGTTCCAGGCCATGCTGGAGAAGCTCGGCGTGTCCGCCACCATCCGCCGGGAGATGGGGGACGACATTGAGGGGGCCTGCGGCCAGCTCAGGCGGAGCTATCTGGATCAAAAAAAGCAATGAGCGCATTTTTTCGGGCGGAGGAATTCAATTTGAGATTTGCCAAACGTACCCATATCGGGAAAGTTCGCAAACTAAATGAGGACTTCGGACTCATCCGGGAGCAGGAGCCCTGGCTGATGGTCGTCGCCGACGGCATGGGCGGCCATAACGCCGGGGAGATCGCCTCCTGTATGGCGGCCGAGGAGGTGCTGCGCACCGTGGAGGAGGGCGGCATGGGCGGACCGGCGGAGATCAGCCGGGCGGTCGAGCGGGCAAACTCCATGGTCTATGAACACTCCCGCTCAGACAGCGGGTGCAGCGGCATGGGCACCACGCTGGTGCTCGCCCTCGGCGGGGAGGGGGAGGCCATCGTCGCCAATGTGGGCGACAGCCGGGCCTACCATTTCTCTCATGCCAGCGGGAGGCTGCGCCAGGTTACCAGGGATCATTCCCTGGTGCAGGAGCTCATCTCGGCGGGCAGGCTGACAAAAGAGGAGGCCCAGAACTATCCCTTCCGCAATGTCATCATGCGGGCGGTGGGCACCTCGCCCGCGGTGACAGCCGACCTGTTTGAGGTGGAGCTGGAGCAGGGGGACGCCCTGCTGCTCTGCACGGACGGCATGACCAATCACGTCAG
>JAHZEH010000105.1:5417-6904 GCA_019421925.1 Clostridia bacterium | reverse complement strand
ATTTACAATTTATACCATATTTTTGAATTTTTCAACTAAATACGCATTAAAGTGGCAGGTGATTGCTTTGAACAAATACACCCTAAAAAAAGCCGTGCTTCCCGGGGAGCTCGCCCTCTGCCGTCAGCTGCTGCCGCTCGCTCAGGCCTGCGGCCGCGCCGACGAGGATCTGGAGTCGCTCCATATCCTGGAGTGCGGAGAGAGCGAAGCCGGCTTCGACCGTCTCGCCTTTCGCGGCGTACTCTTTGAGAAATGCGCGCTGCTGAACTGCTCCCTCCAAAACGCCCTGTTCCAGGATGTTCGCTTCCTGGGCTGCGACCTCTCGGGCAGCAGCTTCTCGGGCAGCCGGTTTGTGCGCTGCGAATTTCTGAACACAAAGTGCTGCGGCTCTAATTTCAGCAGCGGCAGCTTCCTCTCCGTAAAATTTGAGGACTGCCTTCTGCGCTACGCAAACTTTACCTCCTCCAAGCTGGAGAGCAGCGCCTTTGAAAACAGCGATCTGACCGACGTCTTTCTGGCCCAGTGCAAACTCAAAAACCTATCCCTGGACCGCTCCCGTTTTGTCCGGACCGACTTTTTCCAGACCCCCCTCAAGGGCCTGGACTTCTCCAACGCCACCCTGGAGGGCATCTGCGTCTCCGAAGGAGCAGGCGAATTAGCAGGCGCAACGGTGTCCCCCCTCCAGGCCGTTGAACTGGCCCGCCTTTTAGGCGTCATCATCCAGGAGTGAAAAGAAAAACCCCCGAACCAGTCCAACCCGGTTCGGGGGTTTTCTTTTAGTCCTGTCATATGGATGCAATTTGTTCTTCTGTCAGATCTTGATAGGGGATTTCGACCTCAGCAGCGCCCTTTTGATAGGAATCGAACCACTCGTTATAGCTCGACGCGTCAACGGGATCCACCGTCTCATATTCGCCGTTTGTCATGATGTAGTATACAAATCCCGTGCCGCTCACATCAATCTCATCGGGGAAGGGGTTCCCCTGAGCATCCGTCTGAGAAAAATTCTTGTCCCAGGCATCCACCATTCCAACGTTCACATAGCGGTCGGAGGAGGCGTCGTACTGATACAGGGTGTACGGCCAGAACTCCCCGGCAAGTCCCTGGTTATGGGACCATCCCGCTTTCACCACGCCGTTGTCATAAAACGTCAGCATGGGGAACTCCACCAATTCCGCCGACAGCTCTTTGGCCGCTCCGTCATATTCATAGACCGCCTGAACCTGTCCCGCCATGTACGTTGTAGTGTACATCACAATGAGCTCCTCTGTTCCATCCTGATCGATATCATAGAGGGCAAACTTGTTTTCAGCCATATTGCTGACGGAGTCATACCCACAGTCCGTGCCGTCGGGCAGGACATGCCTGTTCAGCAAATTCTGGAGTGCCGTATAATATGCCTCCCGCGCCTCCTGCAAAGGCGCAGCGGTGGCCGGAGTCTGGGAGGATACGGCGCTGGGTTCCGGCTGAACCGGCGAGGGAAGGGC
>JAHZEH010000105.1:0-5407 GCA_019421925.1 Clostridia bacterium | reverse complement strand
CGTATCCCCGCCCTGTGCGCCTGTTGCGCAGGACGTCATGCCAAGCACCGCCGCCAGCAGAAGCGAGCCTGCAAGGATTATCATACTACACCGTTTTTTCATAAATATCACCTCGAAAATATATTTTACCATCGGCCGTCCCCCCTGCCAAGCACCCTGACCGCATTTTCGCCGGTCAAAAAAGGCCGGATGCCCTGCATGGCGTCCGGCCTTCCGCCGTCTTATTTTCCAGGAGCGCTCCCCGGCGATCCGGCGGAAGCGCAGCCCCCTGCGCTCCTCCCCCTGAAGCCGGATGAGTGTAAACACCGCTGCGCATACCTGTGCGGCCATCCACAGCGCGCCTTCCATATCCCAGTCCATGGAGGGCTCGCCCCTCCCATGCGCCTCCAGGCGTGTCATGACCGCGTCCTCTATTGTCCGGGAGAGAGCAAGCCTCCCCGCCAGTTCCCCAGCCAAGCGGCTGAGCTCCTCCTGCCGCTGAAGCAGCCGCTTCTCCAGCGCAATCTCATAATCCACATGTTCACGCAAGCCGGTCAGATGCCCGGTTTCATGGACCCGGCAGCAAAAATCACATAAATAATGGATGGCGATACCCAGGCGCAGGGAGCTCAGGCGGCTCAGCCGCCGTCTGGCGCTCAGCGAGCGCAGCGTGCGCAGGACATAGTCCATGGAGCGGTGGGCGTAATGGGGATGGGTCAGGGCAATCCATCCGTAGTCGGCGGCCGCCGCGCCAAAGACATACATCCCCATGGAAAATCCCCGGGGCGGCTTCTCCCCGCCGGCCCCCGCTCCCAGCCTTGCCAGCACCCTGTGGCTCTTTGTATTCATCAAAAATCACTCCTTTTCGCCTCCTGCCGGGCTGAAAAACTTAGCTACGCCCATCATAGGATGCAAAAAAGAAGCCCGGATTAACCGGGCGTAAAAATTACCGGAAATTCCGGTGAAGGAACCGTTCACTTAAAGCAGGACATTGTCATTGATGACCAGGGAAAAGCTGGTCCCCAGATACTCGCAGGCCCGGTTGCACATCTGCATGCGGGTCAGGAAAATTTCAAAGTACTCGATGATCGGGCAGATAGCCGTGTCAATCCTGAGCTCCAGGCGCACTTCGTCCCGCTCCTCCTCGATGACCAGCTGGGAGTCGATCACGGCATAGTTGACCCGGTTGTGGATATTGTCCCGGTAGGCATCGGTGTTGGGCTCCCGCACCCGGCTGCGCCGCACATCCGATTTGTCCGCCAGGATGAGGGCGGCCGCAACCCGGTTGACCGCCCTGCCCGTGCCCTCGTCATGGTTGCCAATGGCCCCGGTGACCACGGCGATCTCCTCGGGGTCCATACCCATCTTATCCAAAATGCGGAAGGCGATGGTCGCCCCCGTCAGGGCGTGCAGCTCCCGGTTGACCATATTGCCGATATCGTGCATATAGCCCGCGATGCGGCCCAGCTCGCACTCGCGGGGGGATGAATGATAGCGCCGCAGTACGGCGGCGGCAGTACGGGAGACAATGGCGGCGTGGCCGAAGCCGTGCTCCGTATAGCCCAGCACCCCCAGCGCGTCGTTCCCGGCCTTGATATAGGTTCTGACCGCCCCGTCCCCCCGGATCTCTTCCAGCGTAATGATAAAAATCCCTCCCCCTGTCCTTGTCAAAGCAGTCCTTCCGCTTTGCTTCTATTTTACACCGATTCATTCTCCAGAAAACGGTCGATTTGAAAAGAATACATCAAGAGAAAGAGAATTTCCGGGTCATCGAACCGGATCCCTCCTATCTCACAGATTCTGCGCATACGGTAGTTGAGGGTGTTGCGGTGCAGGAAGAGCAGCTCGGACGTGCGCCGTTGGTTGAGCCCCGTCTCCGTATAAACCCGCAGCGTCTGGTAGAGCTCGGTACCATTTTCATGGTCGTATTTGCGCAGCCGGCCCAGAGCCGGATGGCAGAAGCGCCCCAGCCGTGTCCCCATGGGAAGGGCGGAGAGCAGAGCATAGAAGGCGCAGCGCTGATATTCATGCAGCGTCCCTCCCCATCCCAGCCGCTGGGCATACCGCAGGGCCTCCTCCGCCTGGGCATAATGGGCGGCAAACTGGGAGGGCTGGGAAGAGCCGTTGCTGACGCCGATCTGCAGATGCTCCCGAACCGCCAACTCCTCCAGGGCCCTCCTCTCCCCGCCGTCCAGCCGGTATTGCCCGTCCAGGGGGACAATGAGCGTCACCCCGCCCTGATAGCACAGGGAGGGCGCCTTCTCAAAGATGGCGAGCAGCTTGCCGGTCAGCTCCCCTCTCAGATAATTCTCCCCATGATAATAAGAGGGGCGCACAATCAGGGCGCACATGTGCTCCGGGAACTCCAGGTTGCTCACCTGGATGCGCACCTTGACGTGTCCCGGGTCAATGCCCGCAAGCATATCGGCCAGGATATTGCGGTACAGGCCGGCCCGCAGCCCGGCGGAATCCTGGGAGCGGACAATCATCTCCCCCGCCGCCCGGCTGAGGATGGGCAGAAACTCCCGGCTCTGCCGGCAGATGGGTGCGTCCACCTCAAACATGAATACATATCCCAGCAGCGCCTCCCTCTCGAGGATCTTGCTGCAAAGATAGACAATATGGTTGGTTTCGCACACTGAAACAAACGCCTCCGGGGAGTTTGGTTTGGGTTTGCTCTCCCGCAGCTGCTTGATGTGCTCCATGAATTCATAGCAGCAGTAGCCCTGCGCCACGCTCTCCTGCCACAGGGGGTCCGGCACGCCAAAGGGCGTGGAATGGGCAATGAGCTTGCCGCTGATGTCCAGCACCGCAAGGGGATTGCCCATCTTCTCCGCCGCCACGTCCAGAATCTCCGAGAGGCTCCTTCCGTCAAGGATCATCTTAAGCATCATGGCGTATTGGTTCTCCATCCGGAGGCTGCGGAAGAGCTCCCGCTTGGCCGTATTGAACACGGCCGAGAAATCCTCCTCCCGGATACGGGCGTAGTTGACGGACGCCAGCCCCTCGGGCTCCCCCTCGCCCCAGAAGATCAGGTTGGGGGGAAACGACGGATTTTTCAGTTGTGACAATTGCCCAATATAGAGCGTGCCGGGTGTATAGGGGCCGGTTTCCCCGCCCAGCAGGCTGATATCCGCCACCTCCATCTCCGCGGCCACATGGGGGTCCCCGCAGATATATTCCTGGCCAATCGCCAACGCCAACTCGCTAAACAGCATGGTTTTTACCTCGGCAATCATTTTCGTGCAAATTGCATAAATCAAGCTGGTTTTTTCGTGCATGAGAAACATTTCACATTTATGTTGTGAATGTTAAGATATAGGCAAGCGCTGGGAATGCGCTGTCTCCCGCACATCTCTTCTTTCATTTCAGGTCTGACGAACAGAAAGGACGGATTCCATGAGCTACGAAAAACTTTTCCAGAAGGGGAAAATCGGTTCCCTCACGCTCAAAAACAGAATTGTCATGCCCGCCATGGGCACGGGCTTCGCCTCCTCCACGGGGGAGGCCTCCGACGAGATCATCCGTTACTACGAGGAGCGCGCCAAGGGCGGCTGCGGCCTGATTATCACGGAGATCACCCGCATTGACGAGGAGACGGGGATCGGAATGTCCTGCCAGCTCTCGGCAATCTCCGGCAAACACATTCAGCGGCTGGAGCGGCTGGCCGACGCCGTCCACAGATATGATACCAGAATTTTTGCCCAATTGCACCACCCGGGCCGGGAAACCCCCAGCAAGCTCCTGGGCGGCAAGCAGATCGTCGCCCCCAGCCCCATTGCCTGCAAGGTCGTGGGCGAGACGCCCCGGGAGCTGACCACGGCCGAGTGCGAGGCCATGACCAAGAAGTTCGTGGCGGGCGCGGTCATTGCCAGGACGGCCGGCCTGGACGGCGTGGAGGTCCACGCGGCCCACGGCTACCTGATCAACCAGTTCCTCAGCCCCTACACCAACAAGAGGACGGATAAATATGGCGGCAACTTCGTCAACCGCATGCGCTTCCTGACGGAGATCATCGTGGGCATCCGCTACGCCTGCCCCGGCTTCCCCATCAGCGTGCGCATCAGCGCGGACGAGTTCATCGAGGGCGGCCTCAAGCTGGAGGATTCGGTCAAAATCGCCCGCTATCTTGAGAGCATCGGCGTGAGCGCCATCAACGTCAGCTGCGGCACCTATGAGTCGGGCTATACCGTCATCGAGCCCTATACCCTGGCCGAGGGCTGGAAAAAGCATCTGGCCGCGGCTGTCAAAAAAGCGGTCAAAATCCCCGTCATCGCCGTCAATAACATCAAGCACCCGGCGGTGGCCGAGCAGCTCCTGGAGGAGGGCGTCTGCGACTTCGTCGGCATCGGCCGCGGCCAGCTGGCCGATGCCCAGTGGGGCAGCAAGGCCAAATATGGCCAGGAGGCCCTGCTGCGCAAATGCCTGGGCTGCATGCACTGCTTCAAGGTCGCCAACATGGGCAGGGCTATCCAGTGCACGGTTAATCCCGTCCTGGGCCGGGAGACCGTCTATGGCGACGACAAGCTGGTTCGGGACGGCGCAGGCCGCACTGTCGCGGTCATCGGCGGCGGCCCGGGCGGCATGCAGGCCGCCTATGTGCTGGCCAAACGCGGCTTCCAGGTGGTCCTCTTTGAGAAGGCCCCCCAGTTGGGCGGCAGCATGAACCTGGCCGACAAGCCCCCCCACAAGGAGCTCATTACCGAGTTCATCGAGACCCAGAAGAACGAGCTGGCCGCCGTAGGCGTGGAGGTTCGTCTGAACACCCCCGGCACGGTGGATGCGGTCAAGGCGCTCAATCCCTATGGCGTCGTCGTAGCCGTGGGCGGCGACCCCATCCGTCCCAACGTGCCCGGAATCGATGGGGCAAACGTCTACTCCGCCGAGGATATCCTCGCCGGCAAGGTCAGCCTCACCGGCCAAAAAATCGCTGTCATCGGCGGCGGCGTCACCGGCCTGGAGACCGCGGAGGTCCTGGGTGAGAACAACAAGGTCGCCGTCATCGAGATGATGGGCGCCGTCGGAACCACCCTCTATCCCAGCGTCCGGGGCATGCTCCTCAAGCGCCTGGGCGAGCTCGGCGTGGAGATTGTTACCGACCACAGCCTCACCGGCATTGGCGAAGGCAGGATCAATCTGATCAGGACCTCCATGGGCTATGCCGAGGAACGGGAGGCTGACGCCGTGGTCATCGCCATCGGCGTACGCCCCCGCTCCGCCTTGGTGGAGGAGTTTGAGGCGGCGTTTGACAAAGTTACCGCCGTGGGCGACGCCCGCAGGGCCGGCCTGATTGCCGACGCAACGCGGGAAGCCAACGACAAGGCGTTTGTGTTTTAAGGGGGGAATCAGAACATGAAGGATTTCAAAGAAAAAGTACTGGTCGTCACAGGCGCCGGCAGCGGCATCGGCAAAGCCATCGCCCAGGAGG
>JAHZEH010000104.1:5184-6924 GCA_019421925.1 Clostridia bacterium | reverse complement strand
TGAGGGCGTGGGACTGCGCCCGGGCTACTATGAGGATAACCGGGAGGACGCGCTGATCATGTGGCTGCGCGACCTGCCAGGCTGCCTGGACGCTTGTCAAACTGTGCCCGGCGGTATATAATCTTAAAACCATATTTGGCAATCACTGCCGCCCGTCGTGGGGGAATTATGCGGATAGAAATCAATGGAGTTCCTGTTAATTACGAGATCAAGGGACAGGGAAGCCCAGTCCTGCTGCTGCACGGCTGGGGGGGCTGTATTGGGAGCTTTGCTCCTGTGGCGGAGGTCTTTTCCGCCAATTATCAGACGGTGTCCCTGGATTTTCCCGGACATGGACTGACGCCTGAGCCGCCGGAGGTCTGGTCGGTGACGGAGTATATGGAGATGACAGCCCAGTTCATCCGCCGGATGGATTTGGGAGCGTGCGACATCATCGCCCACTCCTTTGGAGGGCGGGTGGCTATCCTTTTGAGCGCCACTTATCCGGAGCTGGTGCATAAGCTGGTGCTGTGCGACAGCGCGGGGCTCATTCCCAGGCGGGGTCTGAAATACAAGCTGCGGGTCGCCCGCCACAAACTGGGGAAGAAACTGGCCCGGATCGGATGGATTGACCGCTTGCTGCACCTGACCGAGAGAGCCAGGAATGCCGGTTCCGCCGATTACCGCGCCCTGAGCGACTCCATGAAGAGGGTGTTTGTCCGGGTGGTCAACCAGGACCTGCGGCCCTATCTCAAGGAGATTAAAGCCCCGACCCTCCTGATCTGGGGGAGCGAGGACAGGGATACGCCCCTCTCCTTCGCCCATATCATGGAGGCGGAGATTCCGGACGCCGGGCTTGTGGTGTTTGAGGGCGCAGGGCATTTCAGCTATCTCGATGAGTTCCAGCGGTTCTGCCCCATTGTATCCGTATTTTTCGGAGGTAGGTAATTTGGCATTTATCGTAAGTATTGCGCCCTGGTTGGAGTGGGTTGCTCTGATTCTGGGTGTTGCGGCCAGCTTTTACGCCTCGCTGCGCTTTGTGCATATGCTCCAGTTGGAGAGCTACCAGGCCAATATGTATCTCAAATGGCTGGGAAAAAACGCCTGGAGGGACTGGCTGCCTACCGGGCTGGTGTTTTTGATCTGTATGCTGCTGGACGGGGCGCTGATCTTTGTGACACGCTCGCTGGGCTCCGCCCTCTCCCAGGAGATCTATGTGCTCGCACAGTTCGCTGTGCGTCTGCTCTTCGCGGGGCTCATGCTGCTCATCGGCGTGACCTGGCGCAGGCAGCCCGCCAAGAAGCCTCTGGTCTTTACGGGAAGGGTCAAGAGACTCTGCGCGGCGCTGGTTCTGCTCATGTTTCTGCTGGGGCTGTATCCCTATCTCTTTGAGGACGGGATCGTGTTCAGCGTGGGGCGGTATCTCTTTGAGCGGGCGGCCGTATATCTTCCTGCGCTGCTTCTGCCCCTGCTTGTCCTGTTGGCCCACTACTGCACCTATCCCATTGAGGAGGCCAACAAGCGCCGCTATTTCAACGATGCAAAGCACCGCCTGGAGGAACGGCACGATCTCATCAAGATCGGTATCACGGGCAGCTTCGGAAAGACGAGCACCAAGTTCATACTGGGTACCCTTCTTTCCCAGGGCTTCAACACTCTTATCACCCCCCAGAGCTATAATACCCCCATGGGCGTCACCCGCGTTGCGCGGGAGATGCTGAAGCCCGAGCACGAGGTTTTTGTTGCGGAGATGGGGGCCCG
>JAHZEH010000104.1:0-5174 GCA_019421925.1 Clostridia bacterium | reverse complement strand
TGTGGGGGATATTGAGGAGCTCTGCGATCTGGTGCACCCCAGCATCGGATTGCTGACCTCCGTGGGCAAGCAGCATTTGGAGACCTTCGGCTCGCTGGAGAACATTATGAACACCAAGTTTGAGCTGATCGCCTCTCTGCCGCCGGACGGCGCGGCCTTCTTCAACGGGGACAATGAGTATTGCAGGGCCCTCTTCTCCCGGGCGGTGGTGCGCAATAAATTCCTGTATGGTCTGATGGGGGATGACCTGTGCATGCGGGCCGTGGATATCTCCGTGAATGCCGAGGGAAGCACCTTTACACTTTTGACAGGCGAGGGGGAGGCGGCGTTCTGCCACACGCCCCTTCTGGGCAAGCACAACATTCTCAACATCGTGGGCTGCGCCGCCGTTGCCAAGTACATGGGACTGTCCATGGCGCAGATTGCCGAGGGGATCGCAAAGCTCCAGCCGGTTGAACACCGCCTGCAGCTCATCCCCGGACCGGTCACCGTGATCGACGACGCCTTCAATTCCAACCCCGAGGGGGCGAGGGCGGCCATGGAGGTCTTGCGTTCCTTTGACGGGCGCAGGATTGTCATCACTCCCGGCATGGTGGAGCTGGGGGAGGAGGAGGAGAGCCAGAACGAGGAGTTCGGCAGGGAGATCGCGTGCAGCGCGGACTTTGCCATTCTCGTGGGCAAGAAGAGGGCCATCCCCATCCGGCGCGGAATTCTCAGCCTGGAATTCCCCCCGGAGAACATCTTTGTGGTATCCAATCTGGAGCAGGCCACCCAGGTACTGGCCCATCTGAGCGTCCCCGGCGACGTTGTCCTGTTTGAAAACGATCTGCCCGACAACTACAATGAGTAGAAATATGCGATGAAGGAGAACAGACCATGAAAACAAGGCTGGCGGTTATCTTTGGCAGCCGCACGGTGGAACACGACGTATCCATTGTCACCGGCATTCAACTCATGGAGAACATCGACACGCAGAAGTACGATATCCTTCCCGTTTACATCACGCGCGACGGCGAGTGGTTCACAGGGGAAAAACTCAGGGACATAGAATTTGTCCGCGCCTTTGATAAAAACAGCAAGGAGGTCACCAAAGTTTTTCTCCCGCCTGTGCCGGGCACCGGCGGTCTTATGACCTATCCCGCGGCCGGCGGACTGTTTTCCAAGGGCGGCAGCCGGGTGATCCCCTTTGATGTGGCTATTCCGGCGATGCATGGCCTCAACGGTGAGGACGGCACGCTCCAGGGCCTGCTGGAGCTGGCGGATGTACCCTATACGAGCTGCGGCGTCCTGGGTTCCTCCACAGGCATGGATAAGATTGTCATGAAGGCGGCCTTCAAGGGCGCGGGCATCCCCGTCCTGGACGGAGAATTCTTCACCAGGGATGAGTGGGCTGCCCAGCCTGAGGAGGTGATCTCCAGGCTGGAAAAAGCCATCGAGTACCCCATGATCGTCAAGCCCGCCAATCTGGGTTCCAGCATCGGCATCACCAGGGCGGACAACGCGGCTAAGCTGCGCTACGCCATTGAGGTGGCTGTACAGTACGACCGGCGGATCATCGTGGAGCACGCCATTGTGGACAATTTTGAGATTAACTGTTCCTGCCTGGGATATGAAAACGACGTGACGCCCTCGGTTTGCGAGCAGCCTGTCAGCCGGGGGGATATTCTGGATTTCGGCGCCAAATACCTCCAGGGGGGCAAGAATGCCCAGGGCATGCAGGCCCTCTCCCGCCTCATCCCCGCCCCCATTCCGGAGGAGTTGACGCAGGAGGTGCAGAGGCTCTCCGTGGAGATATTCAAGGCCCTGGACTGCAAGGGTGTGGTACGCATTGACTATCTGTATGATAAGGCGGCGGAGAAGCTCTACGCCAACGAGATCAATACCATTCCCGGCTCCTTTGCATTTTACCTCTGGGAACCCATTGGCGTGGGATATGCTCAACTGGTGGATAAGCTGGTGGAGTTTGCCCTCAAAGCCCATGCCGACAAGAACCGCTCCGTCTATGCGTATGATTCAGAGATCCTGCGCAAGGCCTGCAGCGGCGCCAAAGGTGGAAAAGGCGCCAAGGGCGGCAGAGTGGGAGCGAAACGCTGAGCGTGAGGCTTTTAAAAACTGGCGGCCATTTGTGCTGCCAGTTTTGATTTTTTTGGGAGCTTCGCTTTCTTTTCAAGCGGGGTTCATGGAAATTTCAGATTGTCGGCCTGTTCTATGGGGGAAGTACAGGGCGGTTCAAGCCCGGTATAAGGAGCGAGATTGCCGATGAATCACGTGAAAAAATATCGAGTCTGCGCCGTTATTTTAGGCGCATTGATTGCAGTGCCCCAGGCTGCGTGCAGCGGCGGCCAGACGCAAACCCCAGACGCGGTATCCACCTCCATGCCCAGCGAATCGGCTGAGTCTGAGGATGGGGAGCGGGAGCCGGACCAGAAGGTTGGCAGGGTCCAGAGCGTCACGGATAGCGTGTACACTGTCCTGCTGGGAGAGCTGACAGAGCGGAGTATGCCCAGTGATCCCCCCAGCGGCGGAGAGCCGGGGAGGCTGGAGGGGGAGGAGGGCGACATCCCTGAGAGGCCGGCGAGCCAGGAGGGGGAGGCTCCGGATAGGCTGGATGACGGAAACGGCCAGCCCCCGGATAAGCCCGGCGATGGACAGGGAAACGCGCCGTCTATGGGCGGTTCACAGTTTCAGGCTGGGGATGAGACGATTGATATCACTATCCGGGAGAGCGCTCAAATCACAGTGGAATCTTTGAATGGGGAACTGGAGACAGGCGCACTCGAGGACATCCAGATCGGTTCGGTTATCGCCTTCACGGTGGACGGGGAGAATACTGCCCTTACAGTGGAGGTCAGAAACGCAGGCAATGGCATGGGCGGGTTTGGTGGCTCCGCAGCAGAGACCAATGGGACGGCAGCCGAGACCATTGATGCGGATGCCGAACTCTCCGGCGGCTCTTATTCCTCGAGCGGGGTGGATGAGAATGCACTCCGTATTGAGAATGGAGCAACAGCAACACTCAGCGGCATTGAGGTCAACAAGTCCGGCGGACAGACCTCCAACACGGAAAACAGCGATTTTTACGGCATGAATGCGGGGATTCTGGTGAGAGATGGCGCTACGCTCAACCTCACCGGGGCTGTGGTCAACACATCGGCCCAGGGAGGCAACGGGGTATTCTGCTACGGCAGCGGAACAACGCTTAATATCACCGACACCACTATTCGTACCACAATGGATAACTCCGGCGGCATTGAGACGGCGGGCGGCGGCGTTACCAACGCAAGCAACCTGGACATCGAGACCCAGGGGAATTCCGCTGCAGCGATCCGAAGCGACAGGGGGGGCGGTACGGTCAGCGTGGAGGGCGGTACCTATACCACGGGCGGCACAGGAAGCCCCTCTATTTACTCTACGGCGGATATTACTGTGCGAGATGCAGACTTGACGGCTACCAGCTCGGAGGCGGTGGTTGTTGAGGGGAAAAACTCCGTCACCCTGGAGAATTGTACGGTGGTGGGCAATATGACGGGGACCTACCAGAACGGCAGCGAGAACATCCACAATGTCATGCTGTATCAGAGCATGTCCGGAGACGCGGATATGGGACATTCCAGCTTTACGATGATAGGGGGTTCCCTGACCGCTCAGGCGGGCGATCTGTTCTATGTCACCAATACCAGCTGCACGATTGAGCTCTCAGGTGTTGAATTGACGCTGGCCAATGACGTACTCCTGCCTGTGGCAGGAAACGACGGCTTCCGCGGATGGGGAAAAGAGGGCGGCAACGGGGGACAGGTTACGTTTACCGCCGAAGGGCAGGCTCTGACCGGAATGATAAAGGTGGATGAGATCTCCACGCTGAGCCTGATACTTGGGGGCGGAAGCAGCCTGAATGGGACAATCAACCCGGACGGCCAGTCGGGGGAGGCGGCTGTAACGCTCGAGGAGGGCAGCACCTGGATATTGACAGGGGACGCCTATCTGACCGGTTTTGAGGGAGACGTTGGCAGCATTACAGCCAACGGATACCATGTTTATGTGAACGGCACAGCCATCAACTAGCCCGAGAAAACAGCAGGAGGGCCTCCCAATTTTGGAAGGCCCTCCTGCTTGTTGGCTTTATTGTGCTTCTGCGTTGACGCTGCGTTGCTTGGCGTTTTTGAGGCAAAGGAAAAGCAGGACGATGGCAATGCCCAGGATGATGTGGCCGATACCGGAAACGCCGGAGATGGCTGCATCGAGGCCGGCGGAGAGCCCGGTTTCAAAAACCTGCAAAATACCGCGCACATAGAACATGGCAACCATAAGGGGCAAACCGATGTTGTACAGAACCAAAAACGTTTTGAAGCGCTTCTGTTCCATCAGATCGGTGTGCAGGCTAAAGAGCGCCAGGACCAGGAGGACTATCGTGCCGAGGACAAACAGGTGCAAATGGGTAAAAGCGAGGCTTGTCCGTCCGGTAAATTCCAGGAATTTGGTGAACTCACGGTAGAATACGCCGCTTGCCATTGCGGCAAGGGCATAGATAAACGAGAGGTTAATCAGTTTTTTCATATCTTAAAACTCCTTATTCTCAGAGGGCTCATGGCTTCATAGATTGTCCGCTGAGGGGATTGTTAGTCCCCGATTTCATATGAATCAGGGTACGTATACATTATATCACGATGTATATGGAAACGAAACATACAGTATCATCCTTTTCTGATCCAGGCGCAGGATAATCCGCGCAGTGGGATATAAAATAGGATTGGGACTAGGAATTTTGGCGGAAAAAGGATATACTCAAAAATCATGGAAACAGAAAGGCGGAACAACGATGGCAAAAACGATCACCAGACAGGAGGCCTGGGAGCTTCTGACGCAGTATAACCAGGACCCCTTCCATCTGAAACATGCCCTGACTGTGGAGGGCGTGATGAGATACTTTGCCCGGGAGAAGGGATATGCCCAAGAGGAGGATTTCTGGGGGATCGTCGGGCTGCTGCACGACCTGGATGTCGAGCAGTTCCCCGAGCAGCACTGCATTGAGGAGCAGGAGATCATGCGGGAGCGGGAGCTGGATGAGAGACTCATCCATGCGGTGGCAAGCCACGGTTACGGCTTGACCGTGGACATTGAACCGACTCATCCCATGGAGAAAGTTTTCTATGCATTGGACGAACTGACTGGGTTGG
>JAHZEH010000103.1:1396-6934 GCA_019421925.1 Clostridia bacterium | reverse complement strand
CGCGCTGACCATGTAATTCTGCTGGGCCAGCCAGTCCGTCAGCCACTGGGACGCCGTGAAATCGGTCTCAGGGTCGGCCTGCTGCATGCTGCTGTCCACAGCCGCCATGCCGCCGGACATGGCGGAGCTGCCGCCAATCGCCGCCCCCTTCTCCAGGAGGATGACCTTTGCGCCGCCCTGATTGGCAGCAATAGCCGCGGCGGAGCCGGAACCGCCCCCGCCGACCACCACGACGTCGGCCTCATATTCCTCCACCGCGTCGGATACGGGCTTCTCCACCGCCTCAGAGAAATTCTCCACACTGCCGCCCGCCTGGACGATGCAGTCCTTGACCGCGTCCAGGATGGCGTTGGAGGTGTTCGTCGCGCCCGTCACCGTGTCGACAGCCACGCTCTGGTTCTCCACAATGGAGGCGGGGATCCGCTCGATGGCCGGATCGGAGATTCCGGCGGTCTCAGCATGTTCCACGACCTGCACACCGGCGATTGCGCCGCCCGCAAATGTGACGCTCACGGTCACGTCCCCGTTGTTCCCCTTGCCCACGCCGGTGTAAGTTCCGTCCGCCGCTGCGGAGCCGGACGCCTCCTGCGTGGGGGCCGGGGTGGCCTCTGCCGTCTGCACCGGGACCTCGGGCGTCTGGGTGGGCGCAGACTGGGACTGGGTCCCGCACCCTGCCAGGGAGAGTGCCATGGACAGGCACACTACGCCAGAGAGAAGCCTTTTGTAAAGAGCATTTTTCATCTTTTTACCTTCCTCCTTATACCCTGAAAAAATCCAGAGGAGCGGAATTCCTCTTGCCTGCCCCTCTTTAGCATAATTTTATCATTTTAGTTTATCCCCGCAATATGGAGAACCGCCGAAACTCTCCGCCGCTATTTGTGGGAAACCGACAAAGAGAAGGAGCGTCCCCGCTGTCCCCGCGGAGCCGCTCCTCATCATTCTATTGCCCGCAGACCCGGCAGCTGTCCTTGCCCGCCCGCTTGGCCTCATAAAGCGCCTGATCGGCCAACCGGTAGACCGCACAGTAATCCCCCTTCCGGCCCTGGCAGAACACCCCTCCGATGCTGACGGACAGAGGGATATTCCTCCCCTCCAGGCGGATTCCGCCCCTCAGGGATTGGAGAATCCTCTCCCCCTTGGTCTGAGCGTCCTTCAGTGAACCCACATCCGGCAAAAAAGCCACGAACTCATCCCCGCCAATTCGTCCGACAATATCCGTCGCGCGCAGCTGGCCGCTCAGCCGGTCCGAGACCTGACGCAGCGCCTCGTCCCCGGAAAAATGGCCATAGGTATCGTTGATCTGCTTAAAATTGTCCACATCCAGAATAAAATACACGCCGCTGCTGTTCTGGTTGAAGGACTCCAGCCGCTGCTTGATCTTCTCCTCCGTCTCCGCCTGATTATACAGGCCGGTCAGCGCATCCCGCTGGGCCCGGCGGCGGATATCCTCCTCCTCCTGCTTGTGGGCGTCGATCTCACGCAGGGCTCCGATCACCTGGACTGGGTGTCCCCGTTCGTTCAGGATGGGGGCGGCCTGCACGGAGTGCCAGAGAAACCGGCCGGGCACATGGGGATTTCTCAGGCGCAGCTCCATATTGCTCAGCGATTCTCCCCGGCAGATGCGCAGGCAGGCCTCCACGTCGTCGGGGTGGACAAGCCCCTTCGCCTCCATAGTCCGCTTGTAATCCGGCACAACCCGCCGGGAGGCCTCCCCTGCGCCGTCCTGCTCAGTGAACACCATGGTATCCGTCTCAAGGTCGTATTCAAAGATTACCGCGTCCATAATTTTCAGGACAGCCCGGTACCGCTCCCGCTCCCGCTCCAGAGCCTGGCGGGTGCGCACCAGGTCGGTGATCTCCACGAAGGTCCCCTGATAGGTCTCCCCGCTCCCTCCGCTGATCTGGTTGGCGTTGACCCTGATCCAGGCCTCCTCCTCTCCTTTGCGGACGCAGAATTCCGAAGCCGCCGCCTCTCCGCGCCTGATCTTCTCCTGAAGGCCCTCGAAGATGGGGGCATATTCCTCCCGGATCAGCAGCCCGCCCCCCTGGGGGAAATTTTCCCGGGTCAGGCCAAACATCCGGTAAAACCCATCGCTGGCGCTGAGGATGTATATTCCGTCCTCCCGCACGCAGAATTTGGCAATCCCGCCCGCGGTGCTGTTGGCCAGGTCCAGAAATTCCTGTCTGGACTGTTCCAGCTTGCTCTGGGCCTCATGCTTGCGGGTGACATCCTGTGAGATGACATACACCGTCACTGTGCCGTCTTCCTCGCGCATCATCCCCCGGGTGGAAAACAGCCACTTGAGGGCCCCCTCATAGGTATAAATCCGAAATTCCGCCTCCTTGACGGAGAGGTCCCCCCTCTCCAGGCATTGGAGGTCGTCCATTACGTTGGGATAGTCGTCCGGATGGATGATCCTGTCGATGCGCCCGTCATACTTCTCAAAGAACTGCCGTCGGGTGCAGCCGAGAATCCCCAGCATGCCCTGGCTGATAAAACTCACCCGGTTCTCCCCGCCCGCCGTATAGGAACAGAGGCCGCCGGGCAGGGCATGGATGATGGTCTGCAGCTGCTGATATCCCCGGTTTCTCTCCCTCAAAAAGGTTCTTGCCGCCGTCAGGTCCTCTATGGCCCCAAACGCCCGCAATCTCCCCCTTCTGTCCCGAAATGAGATGCCATGAAATTGATGGCGCGCCCTCGCACCACTCCTGAGCGTCACGTTGTACTCCAGGGATATCTCCTCCCCCTGCCGGGCCTGTTCCAGTGCACAGACGAGCACGCTCCCGCGCTCCCCTTCCGGTATGAAAAGGGCGAGATTCCCGGATAGTTCCCGGTCGATCTCCTCCTGTGTACAACCTGTCATCTCGCAGTATGTCTGGTTGACTTTGGCCTGTACAATCACTCCGTCCCATACCAGCATGACGATGCCGCATTCAATTCTGCCCTCATACGGTTTGGTGCGCATAGGAAATCTCCCTGCCTTTCAGTTGTTACGCATCAAATTATATCATGCAGGGCGGAGGGATTGATACCTGCGCCCCACCGCACCCCGCACGCTTTTATTTGGGAAAAAGCCCGCATTTTGTTGACTTTTGCCGGTCAGCCCCTATAATAGTTCCGGTCGCAGATTGAAACCGTTAGGAGACAGTGCAATGGAATCAAAAAAGTTCCCCCTTTCTTCTCCCTGCCCTGGCCCATTTTCGTTGAGCTGGGCCTGCAGGTCCTCGTGGGCAATGTGGATCAGATGATGATCTCCCGCCGCAGCGAAAACTCCGTTTCGGCCATCGGCAACTCCAACCAGCTCATCAACCTGCTGATCCTGCTCTTCAGTATCATCTGTATGACCGAACCCTTCCCTTTCCCATTTCTGCAGTTTTGTGTTAGACTAATAAATACAAGATCGGAGGGGAAGCAGCAGTATGCATAGGGAGTTTTTGACCAAACAAGGGGAGACAGTCATCAAATTGGCGGAGCTTCTGCTGCCGGTGAGCGTAAACTATCGCCTGCCCAGCATCAGCGAATGCTGCAATCTGCTCGGCGCGGGCTCCGGCACTGTTCAGGCAGCCCTGCGGGCCCTGTCGGATGCCGGGGCTATCAACCTGGAGGCGCACGGCCATCAGGGCACGGTCATCACCGCCCCCGACCGCGCCCTGCTCTGGCGTTTCAGCCGTGGCAACAGCCCCATCTATGGTAGCCTTCCCCTGCCCAACCCCACCCGCTACGAGGGGCTCGCCACGGCCATGTTCGAGCTCTTTGAGCGCAGCGGCATCCCCTTCAGCACGGGCTATGTCCGGGGCGCACGGGTGCGCGTTCAGCGCCTGCTTGACCGCCATGCGGACTTTGTGGTGTGCTCCCTTCTCTCAGCAGAGATTGCCGTCCAGGAAAATCCCTCCCTGACCATGCTCATGGACCTGGGCAAAGAGACCTATATGACCAACACCATGCTCATCTTTGCCGAGCCTGGGCATACGGAGGTGGAGGACGGCATGCGGGTAGGTCTGGATTACTCCTGTTACGACCACCCCGAGATCAACCGGGTGGCCAGCGAGGGCAAAAACGTCACCTTTGTCCCCGTGAACTACACCAACGTCCACAACATGCTCCACAACCGGGCGATTGACGTGAGCGTATGCGGCCTCGAAACCTATGCCACAGATTTCCCCGGGCTGTACAGCGTACCCGTCGCCCGCAAGGGGCGCATGGCCAAGATCACCCAGGAGGGCGGCAACGCCGTCATCATCGTGCGCAAGGGGGACGACGCCCTGAGCGCCCTGCTCCAGGACGTGCTCAACCTCGACGAGCTGCACGCCATCCAGAAGGATGTCATGGAGGGGCGCAAGATGCCCTCCTATTGACGCTGCCTCAAAAAGCGCCGCAGAGCAGACAGCGCTGTGCACCCACGCGAAACAATGGAGGGGAAACGAAATGGCAAATAACTCGAGTTTACATGCAGCCGGCCTCGCAAAGCAAGACGAGTTTTATACGCGGTATGAGGATATACAAAGCGAATTAAATCACTATGAAAAACACTTTCGGGGAAAGACAGTTTTTTGTAACTGCGACGACCCTTTTGAGAGCAATTTCTGCAAGTTCTTCCTTCGGAATTTTAATTACCTTGGCTTGAAAAGATTGATATGTACTTCCTACAGCAGCTCGCCTATTGCGGGGCAGCAGCTTACCCTTTTTGATTTTATGGACGAGCCGGTTGCACAGGGCAGCGGCTATGTTATAGACATAAGTGAAATCCCCATGGCCAATGGCAGGGGTGTTTCAGACTCGGACATCGACGCTCTTTTGAAATCTAAAAAGCGCGGCGTTAAGAAACTGAAGGGCGACGGAGATTTCCGCTCTGAAGAATGTATAGAGTATCTCAAGCAAGCGGATATTGTGGTTACAAATCCGCCGTTCAGTTTGTTCAGAGAATATGTATCCCAGCTTATGGCATATCAAAAAGATTTTTTGATTATCGGCAATCAAAATGCAATAACATATAAAGAAATATTTCCACTGATTCAAGAAAACAAAATATGGCTTGGGTGGAAATTCGGCGATATGGCTTTTCGTGTCCCAAATTATTATGAGCCAAGACAGACGAGGTTTTGGGTAGATGAAACAGGACAAAAATGGAGAAGCTTAGGAACTATTTGCTGGTACACAAACTTAGACCATGATAAAAGGCACAAAGAATTGGTGTTATATAAGAGATACTACGGGAATGAAGATGCGTATCCAAAATATGACAATTACGACGCTATTAACGTAGACAGGGTTTCCGAAATTCCCTGCGATTATTTTGAGGATATGGGCGTTCCGATCACCTATCTTGATAAACACAATCCTGACCAGTTTGAAATCATTGGCTCAAGCCGCCAGCTTGGGCGGCCCATGTCGGAAATTGCACCCAAAGGCAGTTATGAATCAGGCGGGCCAAGATTCTATTTACCACTTGACAAAAGCGAAATAGCCAGAAATAATTTCAACGGAACGGAACGGAACGGAACGGAACGGAACGGAACGGAACGGAACGGAACGGAACGG
>JAHZEH010000103.1:0-1296 GCA_019421925.1 Clostridia bacterium | reverse complement strand
AACAAACGATATCGCCGCCTGTACGACAGAATCGTCATCAGGCGCAAGATGTAACGGAGTCATGGGGGTACCAATCACTTTCCTTGACAAGTATAGCCCAAATCAATTCGAGATTATCGGAGCAACAGAGAGCGAGGGAAAGGGATTCTCAGGCGGGTTGTGGGATGCAAACAGCGGAGTTGCACAGCCGGTTGTCGGTGGAGAGAGAAGATACAAACGGCTATTCATCAAGAGGAAGATCTAGCGGCATTATGGGGGTACCCATTACTTTTCTTGATAAGTACAGCCCGGACCAATTTGAAATTGTCGGACTAGCCGCAGGAAACATCAGAGGACTTGCAGGAATTATCTCAACAACAGGCAAAGACGGCCCATATATTGGTGGAAAGCTACGATATGGAAGGATTTTTATAAAGAGAAAAAAATAGCGGCTTTTTTGAGCATTTCTATATTTTTTTGACAGTGTCATTATGATAAATATGGAAGATCGAGGGTTCCATATGGTAGAATTTTGATTGAGAGGAGGACAGGACGATGAAAATAGAGCCGAAACAAATCAAGGTCAGAGAGGTGTTTGAGAGCTATGCGGACAACGGCGACGACGGCGTTTTTGCATACGGCGGTAGGCTTGCAATCCGTCCCCCTTATCAGAGGGAATTTGTTTATGATGCCGAACAGGCAGAAGCCGTTATCCAAACGGTATTAAAGGGCTTCCCTTTGAATGTCATGTATTGGGTAAAAGTCGGGCATGACAGTTATGAGATTCTTGACGGCCAGCAGAGGACGCTGTCTGTCATGCAGTATTTAAAACATCAATTCTCAATTGTCCTGGACGGCAAAAAATATTATTGGGACGCTTTGCCCGACGATCAATACAACACAATTATGAACTACGAATTCATGATTTATATTTGTGAAGGCGAGGAATCTGAAAAACTAGAATGGTTTAAAGTTGTCAATATCGCGGGAGTAAAGCTGACGGAGCAGGAGCTCCGGAACTCCGTCTATACGGGCGGGTGGCTGTCGGACGCGAAAAAATATTTTTCAAAACGGAATTGCGCCGCAAAACTATTGTCGGACAAACTTATAACAGGCGACCCAAACCGGCAGGAACTTCTTGAAAAAGCGCTTAAAGGTATCTGCGAATATCAAAGTATCAGGGAAATTACCGAATATATGGCGCGGCACAAATCGGACGCGGATGCAGATGAATTGTGGCAATATTTTCAAGACGTTATCCACTGGACGGAAAAGCTTTTCCCAAAATATTTCCCAGATATGAAAGGCGTGGATTGG
>JAHZEH010000102.1:4782-6971 GCA_019421925.1 Clostridia bacterium | reverse complement strand
ATACCGGCGGAGCGCAGCTTGGCCAGGTGCTGGGAGACGCTGGACTGGGAGATGCCCAGGCTCTGTTCCAGGCAGGATACGTTGCTGCATGCGCCCATGGCCAGCCGGTGGACAATGCAGAGGCGGACCGGGTGGGCGAGCGCCTTGAGCAGGTCGGCGCTCTGTTCATAATTTTTCCACTCCATTTCGGTGTTCAAAAGCATACTCCTCCTATTTCCCCTGGACGGAGGGTATGATCTCCGCCCCAATGCCCCATCTTAAAGGGGGAGGAAAAATATTTTTAAAACGGCTTGACAAACTGGAATATTAGAATATAATGATATTACAATATTTGGATGAAGAATGCAAGAGAAAAATAAAACCAAAGGAGATTCTGTAATGATTCAGCATTTGAAAACCGCGCAGTTTCACGATGAAGTAGAGAGCGCCAAGGGACTGGTTCTGGTGGATTTTTATGCGGACTGGTGCATGCCCTGCAAAATGCTCGCCCCTGTTATGGAGCAGCTTGCCCAGGAGAACGATACAGTCAAGTTTTTCAAGGTCAACGTGGATGAGGAACCCCAGCTCGCCGCCAAGTTCGGCGTCATGTCCATCCCCACGGTGATTTTTGTCAAGGACGGCGGCCTGGCCGACAAGACGGTGGGCGCCCTGTCCAAGGGCAGCTTCCAAAGTAAAATCGACAGCATGAAGTAGGTTTATCATGATTGACATCGCCATCGTCGGCGGGGGCCCGGCCGGCCTGTCCGCCGCCGTCAACGCTGCCGCGCGCGGCAAAGAGGCCGTCATCTTTTCCGGCCCCCTGGAGAAAAACCCCCTGTGGAAATCCCCCCTGGTGGAAAACCACGTGGGCATGCCGGGGGTGAGCGGCGAGGAGATGCTTGCCGCCATGGCAAGGCACGCCGAGAGCACCGGCGTGCAATGGATACACAGCAGGGTCATGGGGATCATGAATTTGGGCGAAAGCTTCATGATCAACACCGGCGACGCCCTGCATGAGGCCAAAGCGGTAGTGCTTGCGCTGGGGGCGGTGCCCGCCGCGGCGCTGTCCGGGGAGAGCGAGCTGCTGGGCAGGGGAGTGAGCTATTGCGCCACCTGCGACGGCATGTTCTACCGTGGAAAACCGGTGGTGGTGATCGGCAGGGCGGCGGATGCGCCGGAGGAGGCCAATTACTTGCAGGGCATCGGCTGCCAGGTGACGTATGTGGCCCCCAGGGTCCGGCCTGCGGAGCTCCTGGAGGAGATCCCCTTCTATGCCGCCCCACGGCCCGCTATTTTGGGGGAGGACCGGGTGACAGGCGTGCAGGCCGGCGGGGAGCTGATCCCCTGCGACGGGGTATTTATTCTGCGCGAGACCATCGCGCCCGCCCGGCTCATCGACGGCCTGGAGATGGAGGGAACCTTCATCGCCGTGGACCGGCTGATGCATACCAATATCCCCGGCCTGTTTGCTGCCGGGGACTGCACAGGCAAGCCCCTCCAGGTGTCCAAGGCTGTGGGCGAGGGCCTCATTGCGGCGCAGGAAGCCGCCAGATACGTGGATGGGAGGGGAGAGGCCTGAGAGGGTTTTCCAAACGCTTTCACAGCCCTTCCGCGCCCCTTTCATTGAACAGGACCCTCCGGAATGATTCCGGAGGGTCCTGTTGTGTTTCAGGGGGGCGCTTTATCCCCTATTCAATCGCCTTGAGGGACTCCACCATGTCAATGCGGCGCAGGCGGAAGTGCATGACCCAGTTGACCAGCCCGGCGAACAGGAAGGTCATGGCTGCGGAGTACACATAGCTCAGGGGCATAATCTGCCGCACAAAGGTGCATACGTCCACCTCGGCGGTCTGCACCACGAAACTGTGGAGGAAGATACCCAGCACCAGCCCCAGGAGGGTTCCGAACAGGGTGAGCCAGATGTTTTCACGGTAGACGTAGGAGGAGACCTCCCGGTCGTAGAATCCCAGGACTTTGATGGTGGCGATCTCCCGCACCCGCTCGGTGATATTGATATTGGTGAGATTGTAGAGCACCACGAAGGCCAGCAGGGCAGCGGAGACGATGAGCACCACCACGACAAAGTTCAGGCTGGAGAAGATGTCCTCAAACTCGTCCTGGATCGTGGACATGAAGGAGGTGCCCGAGATCCCGTCGATCGCCAGCATTCGCTCGGAGAGGCTCTGGTTGAACGCCTCGGTGGTCTCGGC
>JAHZEH010000102.1:0-4730 GCA_019421925.1 Clostridia bacterium | reverse complement strand
GGTGTCCAACAGCACCTTGTCGTAACCGACAGGCTCTCCGAAGGTTTTTTCATAGAGGGCGGGAGTCATATAGACGTAGTTGTACACATAGTTCTCCACCACGCCCGCCACGGGCAGCTCATAGCGCTCGGCCCCGTCTGAGAGGGTGAGAATGCCGCCCACGGACAGCCCCATTCTCCTGGCCACCTTTTCGGTCAGGATCACTCCCTCATCCGGGAGGGTGAGAATTTCGCCGCTCTCCAGATCCTTCAGGTGGATGAAGCGGTCCAGCTCCCCGGGGTTCTGGGGGACAAAGGCGTACACATCGGAGAGCACGGCGTCCCCGGCGGAGGCGTCGTAGGGGCGCTGGCTGTAATACAGGTAGCTGTTGAGACCGTCCTCGGCGGCCAGCGCCGCGTCCAACCCGCCGCCCTGGGGGGAGGGGTCCTCCTCCTTCATGGCGGCGATGCCGTCATAGACGAAGATATCGCCGAACTGGCGGGGCACAATGTCTACGATGGAGTCCCGCAGGCCGAAACCGGTCAGGAGCAGGGCGGTGCAGCCCGCTATGCCGATCACCGTCATGAACAGGCGCTTCTTGTAGCGGAAGAGATTGCGGGCCGTCACCTTGGAGGAGAAGTTCATACGTCTCCACAGGGGCTTGATACGCTCCAGCAAAATCCTTTTGCCCGCCTTGGGCGCCTTGGGCCGCATGAGCTGGGCCGGGGTGCTGGCCAGTTCGCTGGCGCAGGCAAAATAGGTGGAGAGGCCGGTACACAACAGGGCGGCCAGGGAGGAAATGAGGGCGTATTTCCAGTTGAAGCCGGCGATGATGGGGGGCATGTCATACATGATGCCGTAGGCCCCCCAGATCACCTTGGGGAAGACCTGGAAGCCCACGGCCAGGCCCAGGGCGCAGCCCGCCACCGTGGCCAGCATGGCGTAGAGCATGTATTTGCCCGCGATGGCCAGCTTGCTGTAACCCAGGGCCTTGAAGGTGCCGATCTGTCCCCGCTGCTCCTCCACCATGCGGGTCATGGTGGTCAGACAGACCAGGGCCGCCACCAGGAAGAAGAAAACAGGGAACACCTGGGCGATGTGGTCGATGCGCTCAGTATCCGAGACAAAGCCGGCGAATCCGGGCAGGGAGCCGCGGTCGAGGACATACCACTCGCACTCGTCCAGTTCGGCAAGGGCCTCCTCGGCGTCGGCGATCTGAGCGTGGGCGTCGGCGATTTTCTCGTCCGCCTCGGCTTTCTTCTCGTCGTACTCCTTCTGGCCGTCAGCCAGCTCCTGCTTGGCCTCCTCCAGCTCGGCCCTGCCGTCCTCCAGCTCGATTCTGCCGTCGGCCAGCTCCTGTTCCGCTTCGTCCAGGGCCTTCTGGCCGGTGCGCCGCTGAGCGGCGAGCTCGGCCTTCCCCGCCTCGATCTGTTTGCGGGCCTCCTCAAGCTGTTTGCGTCCCTGCTCCAGCTGGGCTTTGCCGCTATCCAGGGCGGCAAGGCCCTCGTTGTATTGGGCCAGCGCCGTGTCATATCCGGCTTTGCCCTCATCATACTGGGCCTGGAGGGCGGCGGCCTGCCCGGCCTGGCCCGCGGCCTCGGCCTGGGCGATCCCGGCCAGGAGCTGATCCAGCCCGGCCTTGCTCTGGTCCAACTGGTCTTTGGCGCTTTGGAGCCCGGCCTCGCTGGCCGCCAGGGTCTCCTCCTGGGCGGCGAGCTCGGCCCCGGCGGCGTCCGCCTCAGCCTCTGCGTCCTCCAGCTTCTGCCCGGCCTTTTTGATCTCCCGGTTGAAGCGGGCGCGCTGGGAGTCCAGCTCCTCCTGTCCGTCCTCAATCTCCTGCTCGCCGTCTTTGAGCTTCTGCTCGCCGTCGGCGATGTCAAGATTGGCCTGGTCGATCTTATCTTTGGCCTCGGCCAGCTTTTCGTCGGCCTCAGCCTCCTGCTCGGCCAGCTCGTCCTTGGCGTCCTGGAGCTCCTGATTGGCCTCGTCCAGCACGCTCTGGAGCCGCAGGCCGGCCCGTTCGTCCGCCACGTCCTCCAGACGGTCCACCACGGCCTGCACCATTTCGTCGTATTCGTCCGAGTAGCTGGCGGCCTCCCGGGCGCCGGTTACGGCAATGGCGGCCTCGGTATAATAGTCCATGTCAAAGGTGGATCCGGGCACATAGGCGTAAAGGGAGATGGAGCCGTCCCCGATGGTGGTATTGCCCCGCTGGAAGGAGATGTAACGGGGAGTGCTGACCACGCCTGTCACCGTAAAGGTGTGGGTTTTCAGGGAGTCCAGGCTGTCCTCCTCATTGCTTTCTGAGAGCGTAATGACGCTGCCCACGGAGTAGGCGCTGTTGTCCAGCATTCCCCCCTCCACGGCGATCTCTCCGGGGACCTCGGGCAGACGCCCCTCCAGGAGAGTGACCTGGTCGAGCTCCCCCTCCTCCGGGAGGCTATGGAGCCGGATGGCCCGGTTGCCGCCGTCGCCTGCCACCAGTACGTCCAGGCTGCGCTGGCCGCACACCTGCCCGACCCCCTCGATGGAGGACAGGTAGGCGATGTCCTCGTCCGTCAGGCCGAGAGTGGAGATCACCCGCACGTCCAGCAGGCGGTCTCTGTCATAGTATTCGTCGGCGGTGTTCTGCATGTCCGGGGAGGTGGCTTTGAGACCGGCAAAGAATCCCACGCCCAGCGCCACGATGGCGAAGATGGCCACAAAGCGCCCCATAGAGTGCCAGATGCCCCGCCAGGAGTCCTTCTGAAACGCTTTCATGTCTTACCACTCGATCCTTTCCACGGGCAGGGGGGTCTCGTTGAGGCGGATGTCGGCGATCTGGCCGCTCTGAACCCGGATCACTTTGTCGGCCATGGGGGTGAGGGCCTGGTTGTGGGTGATGACGATGACGGTGACGCCGCTCTTGCGGCAGGTGTCCTGCAGGAGCTGCAATATGGACTTGCCCGTCCTGTAGTCAAGCGCGCCCGTCGGTTCGTCGCACAGGAGGAGCTTGGGGTTCTTGGCCAGGGCGCGGGCGATGGCCACACGCTGCTGCTCGCCGCCTGAGAGCTGGGAGGGGAAGTTGCCCATGCGCTCCCCCAGCCCCACCTGGCGCAGCACCTCGGCTGCGTCCAGGGGCTCCTTGCAGATCTGGGAGGCCAGTTCCACGTTCTCCAGGGCGGTCAGATTCTGGACCAGGTTGTAAAACTGAAAGACAAATCCCACGTCGTAGCGGCGGTAGGTGGTGAGCTGCTTGGGGGTGAACTTGCTGACCTCCTTGCCGTCCACCAGGATGGTGCCGCTGGTGCAGGTGTCCATCCCCCCCAGCATATTCAAAAGGGTGGTCTTGCCCGCGCCCGAGGCGCCCACGATGACGGTGAAGCTCCCCTTCTCCACGGTGAAGCTGATATCCGCAACGGCTTGAATCTCGACCTCGCCCATCTGGTATGTTTTATTGACGTGTTCAAAGGTGACAAAGCTGCTCATTCGCATCAAACTCCGTTCCTATATTTATATCCATGATTTTCGTATTATAGGGTGGAATGATCGGGCAGTCAACCGCTTTGGGCCCAAACGTCGGAGAAATGTCATTTGTGCCTGAGAATGTGTGTAAATATTCCTTTTTTGGCGGAGAGGACCGTCAATGATCCTGGTTTGTTTTTAATTTCAATTTTGGATGAATCGTATCCTTTGTTCTGCCCTGACGGGAGGGCTGGTGGCGAGAGGGATCGTTTTTTGCGCTTTTTTACGGCGTTATTTCTGCACATCTGTTCATTAAACTGAAAATTAAAAATTTTTTGCACATTTTTCTGTTTCGCTCTTGCTTTTCTAAATGGGAGTAGGTATAATGGGCTTGCACAGAAGATCAAAACACTGATTTCAATCACAATTGTTCAAATCACTTCGACAACCTGCCGGACCCTGTTTTTAAACATTATTATAATCATCTCAAAGGAGTGTGTACGATGAGCAAATATGTATCCTTTAAAGGCGCCGTCACCGAGCTGATTACTCCCTTCACCGCTGCTGGCGAAGTGGACTATGAGTTGCTCCGCGGCGAGGTGGAACACCAGATCAAAGCCGGTATTGCCGCCCTGTTTACCAACGGCCTGGCCAGCGAGGCCCTCTCTCTGACCACGGACGAACTGATCGAGGCCACCCGCGTGGTCGTCGAGGCCGCCAAGGGACGGTCTGAAGGTCCTCAGGGGCTATGAGGCCGCCGGCGTGGACGCCATCTCCATTGAGCAGCCCTGCGTGTACGGCTTCACCCAGCCCGCGCTGATTGAGTACTTCGGCGATCTGTGCAAGGCCACCAAGCTGCCGGTGTGCATCTACAACGCCCCCCAGACGAACAACACCCTGGCCCCTGCGACGGTCGCCAAGCTCTTCCACGAGAACGAGAACCTTTACTACTACAAGGAGAGCACCATCGACTTTGTGCATATCCAAAACACCATGCGCCTCATCGGCCATGACAGGGAGATGGAGTTCCTCAACGGCTCCGACGCGACCACCTATCCCGTCATGCTCCTGGGCGGCAAGGGCGTAGTCTCCCTGATCTCCGCGGTGTTCCCCGAGCCCATCATCAAGCTGTGCAACCTCATGCTCGAGGGTAAGACCCAGGAGGCCCGCGACCAGCAGGACTATGTGCTCCAAATCCGCGAAGCTCTCAAGTGCGGCCCCTTTGTGGCGGGTTACAAATATGCTTCCAGCCTGATCGGCGTGCCCCTGGGCTCCATGCGCAAGCCCCTGGCCGAGCGCTCCGCTGC
>JAHZEH010000101.1:1385-7012 GCA_019421925.1 Clostridia bacterium | reverse complement strand
GGGCCTCAATCAGATATCCCCACCCGATGCCCACGTTCCTGAGGCTGGGCAGCTGGGTTTCGATCAAGCCGGTAATCTGGGTGATGATGAGCTGATGGGTCAGGTAATCGGTCTTGGCCTCGGGCACGACGAGCGCGCCCTTGAGGCCAAAGGCGTTGGCCACCTGGTTGGCCAGCAGCTCATTGTTCTCCAGCGGCGATTTGATGGTGATGGTCACAATCCCCATATCCCGCGCTCTTGAGAGCATCTTGCTCACCAGCGGACGGGAGACGTTCATCTCCTTGGCGATCTCGCTCTGGGTCATTTCCTTTTCATAGTAGAGCGAGGCCACATGGATCAGCCGTCTGATTTCAGCGTCATTTTCCAGCATTAGCATTCCCCTGTAGCATTTGATATTACAATTGTAACTTGCACAATATCAAATGTCAATGGCCGCAGCTAACTTATTGGTGTTAATTGCGGCCATTTCGGACAAAAAATTCGCTTTACTTCTTAGTTTTGGGTTTAAACAAAATTGCGTTAAGATAGCCGAAGAAAATGGCGGCGGCAACGCCCGCGCTCGAAGCGATGATTCCCCCGGTGAACGCGCCTAGGATCCCGTTCTCCGCCGCACCCTTCATGGCCCCGCGGGCCAAGGTGTTTCCAAATCCCAGCAGCGGGATGCTGGCCCCCGCGCCTGCGAAGTCCACCAGCTTCTGATAGATGCCGAAGGCCCCCAGGATCACACCTGCTGTGACAAAGAGTACGAGGATCTTGCCGGCGTTCATCTTGGTCTTGTCCATGATGATCTGGGCAATCACACAGATCGCGCCGCCTACCAGAAACGCATAGAGGTATTGCAGCCAGTTGATCTCTTCCACGCTTACACCCTCCTTTCCAGCACGACGGCATGGGCGAGACCGGGCACCGATTCTCCCTGCTGGGAGCTGTCCAGGCTGAGCAGCGCGCCCGTGGCCATAAACAGCACCCGGTTGTACTTGCCTGACATAATCTGCTTGAGCAGATACCCGTTGAGCACGACCGCACTGCACCCGCAGCCGCTTCCGCCCGCTTTGACGTCCTGCTCCGGCTTGAAGATGGAGGCCCCGCAGTCCATGTGCCGGCTTTCAATATCCACGCCCTTCTGCCTGCACAGGTCGAGCAGCAGGGCGCTGCCGTGGGATCCCAGATCCCCCGTCACGATGAGGTCGTAGTCCGAAGGCTTGCGGCCCATATCCGCCAGATGCATGCAGATGGTATCCGCTGCAGCCGGGGCCATGGCCGCGCCCATGTTGTTCACGTCTGTAATTCCCAGGTCCACCACCTTGCCGATGGTGCCATGAGTAATGCAGACATTGGTAGCCGCGGGGGAACCTCCGGAGACCAGGATGGTCGCCCCGGCGCCCGTGACCGTGCGCTGGGAGGTCGGCGTTCTCTGCACGCCCATCTCCAGGGGATAGCGGTACTGCCTCTCCGCCGTGGAGAAATGGCTGCTGACCGCACAGGCCACGCAGGAGGCAAAGCCGCCCGAGATCATGGCCGAGCCGACAAGGAGGGACTCCGCCATGGTGGAGCAGGCCCCATACAGCCCCAGGAAGGGCAATCCAAGCTGCCTGGCTGCAAAGTTGGCCGAAATGATCTGGTTGAGCAGGTCGCCGCCCAGAAGCAGCTCCACCCACAGCTCGGCCAGATTGGCCTTCTCCAGCGCCTTGCGGACCACCTCCTCAAACATCTTGGCCTCTCCCTGTTCCCAGGTATCCTTACCCCACAGGTCGTCCTGCAGAATGATGTCGAAGTGGTCCCCAAAGTTGCCTTTGCCCTCCATATCGCCCGTAATCGCCGCGCAGGACGCGACAAAAGGCGGGGAGGGAAAGGCCATTGTCTGCGCGCCCACCTTATTGGGCGCGGGAATGATCTGCGTCGCTCTCTCCATCATATCCCCTCCTAATGCAGCATAAGCCAGATGAGCCCCACGATGATAGAGCCGCCCACACCATATACCAGCACGGGGCCTGCAATGCTGAACAGCTTCGCACCGATGCCCATGACAACGCCCTCACGCCGGAATTCCATGGCGGGGGATACGATGGAGTTGGCGAATCCTGTGATGGGTACCGCCGAACCCGCGCCGCCGAACTGGCCGATCTTGTCGTATACGCCGATACCGGTCAGCGTAGCGCCCAGGAATACCATGACGATGGAGGTAAAAGCGCCCACCGCGTCCCCGGTCAGCTCCAATACAATGCGGCCGAAATCCGAGACGCCCTGGCCGATGACGCAAATAATGCCGCCCACCAGGAAAGCTTTGAGGCAATCCATGACAATGGGGCTCTTGGGGGCCATCTCTTCAACCTTCTGTTGATACTGTTTCTGCTCCTGAATCTCTTTTTTGTTCATCGTTTTCCCTCCCTGAATTTTGGCGCGTAGGGGGTGTAACGCGTCTCGCGCTCCTCCCGCCCACGCGGGCAGTCCAATTGAACCGTCTGATAAATGACACGCTTCATAGGTCCTCTCCCTCCCTCAGCTCTGCTTGAAATAGGGCGTCAGATAGTAGACCAGTACGCCCAGGGTCTTGCCGGCCGCCAGGGCGTATACACAGGGCTTCACCTGCCTGGCCAGCCTTAGTTTCCCCGTAATGACGGGAAATATCTCGAGAATTTCCACCAGTGCGGAGAGCACCACGCCCGCGAAAATACCCGTAAACAGGCCGGCAACAGCCGCCACCGGCAATTGAAGGCCTCCCAGTTCAAAATGGGGGGAGAGCAGTTGGGCGCAGGCCCCCACGAGTGCGCCGGCACAGACCAGCATCCCATATTTGCGCACCCATTTTCTCGTCCCGGTGATAGCCGCGCTGTGGGAAACGATTCCCAGCACTCCCAGAACCAGAATGGCGGCCGAGCCCACGGCAATGCCCTGAACCAGCGCGATGACAATCCCCAGAACGCTCATTTGTCCTCCTCCGCATTGGCCTTCTGATATTGCAGTTCCTCCTGTTCAGAGAGGAATTGCTCGATCTCAAAGGTAGTGGGCTCCTTTTTTTTGCCGGGCAGCATATTGGAGAAAAACAGCACGCCCAGCCCCACCCCCACGCAATAAGGGATGCTGATCCACAGGATATCCTGTTCCCCGTCCAAAAAGACGTCGGCCAGCACGCCGTGTACGTCCGGCATGGCTGTATCGGTTTGATAGCATAATACGGTCATGCCGCCGCCGATAAAGAGCAGCACGGCTACAAAGAGCGTCTTGAGAAAGACCATCCATTTGTTCTGGGGGGCCTTGCGCACGCTCACAGCGCATGCGTCCGCGCCCATGAGGGTGATGTCCTCCCGGTCCAGGGCATGGGCCACGTCCCCGGCCGTGATAAACACCGTATTGTCCTCCACATGCCCCAGCAGGATATTTTCAATCTCCTTGGAGTTGGCGCCGGCGGAATGGATTTGCGCCACGTCCCGCAGGGCGATATTCTCCCCCGGATTCAGCGTCGTCCCTTCTTTCATATAAATAAAATGCAAGGCACAGACCTCCTTTCCTGGCCTGGGTTCCGTCCATTGCCGAAATCTGCTCAGGCTAGAATTTAGTGTGCCTTGCTTTTTTGCAATTATGTGAAGAGCAGGCCCGCTCTGTGCGGGCCGCAGGCTGTTGGCAAATCCTCCGCCGGGTTATCGGCCGGCGGAGGATTCCCTGTCTTCTTCCAGTTTGTCAGCTTTGCCGTCAAAACCGGCAAAGCCGCAGAATCTGATCCCCATAATCCCGATGCCCGGAAGCCTGTAAAACATCCGGCGATTTACCGGCGCGCAAAACGGCCCGCTCTCAGCGGGCCGTCTCCCTCAGCTTTTGTAAAATCCGGCTCTCCAGCCTGCTGATCTGCACCTGGGAGACCCCCAGCCTGCGTGCGATCTCGCTCTGAGTCTGGTCCTGGAAATAGCGCATGACAATGACCTGGCGCTCCTTGGGTTCCAGCTTTCCAATCAGCTCCTTGAGCAGGATGTGGTCGATCATCCCCTCGGGGTCGTCGTGTTCCTGCTGGCCGATCCGGTCGATGAGCATGGTCCCGTCCTCCTCAAAGATGGGCTCATGCAGAGATACGCAGGAACGCGAAGCCTCCTGGGCGAACACGATGTCCTCGGGCGTAGCGTCGATGGCCTCTGCGATCTCCAGAATGGTGGCCTCCCTGCCCATCCTTCTGGAGATGGCCTCCGCAGCAGCGGCGGCCCGCGCGGCGGTCTCCTTGAGGGAGCGGCTGACTTTGACCATTCCGTCGTCGCGCAGAAAGCGTTTGATCTCTCCGCTGATCATGGGCACCGCGTAGGTGGAAAACTGAACGCCATAGGCGTCGTTGAAATTGCGGATGGCCTTGACCAGCCCCATGCACCCGATCTGAAAGAGATCGTCAAACTCCACCCCCCGCCCCAGAAATTTGCGCACGATGGACTTGACCAGCGCCAGATTGCGCCGCACCAGCTCCTCACGGGCGTTTTCGTCCCCCGCCTGAGCCTGCTCAATGAGCTGCACCGCCTCCTGCCGCGAAAGGACCTCGCTCATTTTCTTCGCCTCCTGCGCAGCCTGGGCAGCTCTTTAGGGCGCAGGCGCACCCAGGGCGACAGCGCCGTCCCCTCCTCCTCATGAAACAGGGAAAAGGGAGAGAAAAGCAATCCCCACCGTATTTTCGTAATCGATTCCCCACCTCTCTGCGTTTTTTCATCGTAACGCTGGTTCCACTCCCCACCTCTGAGGAAACCTCCAGCTCGTCCATAAAGGCCTCCATTACGGAAAAGCCCATCCCGCTGCGCTCGTCATCCGGCGCAGTAGTGAAAAACGGCTGGCGGGCGGCTTCCACATCCTCAATACCCCGCCCCCTGTCCCTTACGGTTACTGTGACACCCTGGCCGTCAAGCGCCATGGCCGTGGACAATGGCATTGGTCAACGCTTCGGACACCGCCGTCTTGATGTCCGCCATCTCGTTGAGGGTGGGATTGAGCTGCGCCGCAAACGCGGACGCCACCACCCGCGCAAAGCTCTCATTTTGGGAAAGCGCCGAAAAGCGCACCGTCATCTCGTTATGCTGCATGGGAAACCTCCTCTTTAACCCCGGCGAAGAATGCTATAAATCCCCGCCATACGCAAAATGCGTTCCACGCGGGGTTTGACATGGGTCAGCGACATCTGCCCGCCCCGGGCCGAAATGGCTTTATAACGGCCAAGCAGTACGCCGATACCCGAGCTGTCCATAAAGGTCAGCCCGGCGAGGTCCAGCGTCAGGTTGATGACGGACGGGTCCTCCAGCAGCTTGTCCATCTGCGCGCGCACGGACGCCGCCTCGTGGTGATCCAGTTCTCCGCTCAGGCTCACGGTCAAATCCCTGCCTTTGCGCTTGCTAGTCATCTGCATGTGTATTCCTCCTTTGGACATGATTCATTTCCAAATCGGCCTTGTCGAACCCTTTGACGAAGACAGGGGGGCTGTGGCGGAAAACGTCTTTGTTTGTCCCCATCATAATTCTTGCCCGGCTTGGGAATCATCAAACCCATGGGAGGTGGAAATATGGGCAAAAAAGCGCAGCATCCGACAAAAAAAAAGGCGTCCCGCAGGACGAAGATTCTCCTGTTCCTTGCGGCGGCGCTCAGCTCTGTTTTTATTTTATTCGGCG
>JAHZEH010000101.1:0-1375 GCA_019421925.1 Clostridia bacterium | reverse complement strand
CTACGTTCTGGGAATCAGCGCCTGGAAGGAGTTTGATCCCACCCGCATCACCGAGGCCAGCCAGACGCTCCTTCTCTACGACCGGGAGGAAAACGTCATCGCCGGTATCTACGGCAGCGAAAACCGTACTGTGATCCCCCTGGAGGAGATCCCCCAGCATGTCAGAAACGCGTTCATCGCCGTGGAGGACGTGCGCTTTTACGAGCACAGCGGCATCGACGTCAAACGCATCTTCGGCGCGCTTTGGGCCGACCTGAAGGCGGGCAGCCTGGACCAGGGCGCCAGCACTATCACGCAGCAGCTCATCAAGCTCAGCCATTTGACCAGCGAAAAGACCTGGGGCCGCAAGATTCAGGAGGCCCTTCTGGCCCTCCAGATGGAGCAGGAGTACTCCAAAGATGAAATTCTGGAGATGTACCTCAACTATGTCTATTTCGGCGGCGGAGCTTACGGCATTGAGGCGGCCTCCCAGCGCTATTTCGGCGTCTCCGCCGGCAAACTCACCATCGCCCAGGGCGCGCTGCTCGCCGGCGTCATCAAAGGACCCAGCAACTATGCCCCCCACCTCAATTTGCAAAACTCCATCAAGCGCCGCAACGTGGTCCTCTCCCTCATGTGCGACAACGAATTCATCAGTGAGGAGGAGTACCTCGCCGCCGTCTCCGAGCCCGTGGTGCTCTCCGAAACAGGGGGCAGGGATTATGCCCACGGATACTATGTGGAGCTGGCGATGGAGGAGGCGCGGGACCGGCTGAACATCTCCCAGGAGGAGCTTCTCAGCGGTGGCTACCGTCTCTACACCGCCCTGGATGTGGGGCTTCAGCAGACCTGCGAGGAGCTGCTGGCAGACGATACCCTCTTCCCCGCCCCGGCTGGCGACGGGGAGAAGGTGCAGGCCGCCCTGGTCATTATGGACCCTCAGACCGGGGGCATCGCCGCGCTCATGGGGGGGCGGGAACACACTGCCCAGCGTGGATTCAACCGGGCCACCCAGCTGCGCCGCCAACCCGGCAGCGCCATCAAGCCCCTCCTTGTATACGCCCCGGCGCTTGAGACCTTCGGCTATACCGCCGCAACCCTGCTCCTGGATGAGCGGACGGATTTTTCCGGGTACTCCCCCCGGAACTTCGGCGACAAATACTATGGGTGGGTGACGCTGCGCGAGGCGGTCACCCGTTCACTCAATGTGCCTGCCGTCACGGTATTCTCAGATATCGGCGTTTCCACCGGCAAAAACTTTGCCCAGAGTGTGGGAATTGAGTTCGACGAGACGGATACCGGCCTCTCCCTGGCCCTGGGCGGCTTTGCCTACGGCGTCTCCCCCGTGCAGCTGTGCGGAGGTTATGCCGCCCTTGCAAGCGGCGGCGAGTACGAG
>JAHZEH010000100.1 GCA_019421925.1 Clostridia bacterium | reverse complement strand
CGAACGCCAGGGAGGACTTGCCGGACCCCGACAGGCCGGTGAATACGATGAGCTGATCCCGGGCCAGCTCCAGATCGATGTTTTTGAGATTATGTTCCCGCGCGCCTTTAATAATCAGTTTGTTTTCCTGCATATTTCCCTCTTGTCAGTTTATCTGTTTCATAGTTTCTCAGCGCTTCGCCGTCTTTCTGCTCCGTTCCCGGGGGGATTTGCGCGAGCCCGCGGACCCCGGCTTGGGGGCGCTGTGTTCAGGCGCGTCTCCCCGGAGTGCAAACAGTTCGTCGCGCAGCTTGGCGGCGGTCTCAAACTCCAGCTCCATGGCCGCCTGTTTCATCTGCTCCTCCAGCAGCCCGATGCGGGCAGCCTTCTCGGCGGCGTCCATCCTCTCGCCGGGGGCCGCCTTTTTGCTCACCTCGATGACATCGTAGACCTGCTTGATGATGGTCCTGGGCACGATGCCATGGGCCTCGTTGAAGGCGATCTGGGCTGCCCGCCTGCGCTCTGTCTCCTCAATGGTGCTGCGCATGGAGTCCGTGACCCTGTCCGCATACATGATAACCCGGCTCTCGGAATTTCGCGCAGCCCGGCCCACTGTCTGGATGAGGGAGGTAGTGGAGCGCAGAAAGCCCTCCTTGTCCGCATCCAGAATGGCAACCAGGGCCACCTCCGGCAGGTCCAGGCCCTCGCGCAGCAGGTTGATGCCCACCAGCACGTCAAATTCCGCCAAACGCAGGTCCCGGATGATCTGCATCCGCTCAATGGTGGCGATATCCGAGTGCATATAGCGGACGCGGACCCCCATCCCCTCCAGGTATTCCGTGAGGCTTTCCGCCATCTTTTTGGTGAGCGTCGTCACCAGCACCCGGAATCCCCTGGCGGCCACAGCCCGAATCTCCCCCAGAAGGTCCTCCACCTGGCCTTTGACCGGCCGGACCTCGATAACGGGGTCCACAAGGCCGGTGGGGCGGATGATCTGCTCCACCACCTCCCCCTGCGTCAGCCCCAGTTCATAGTCGGCGGGCGTGGCGGAGACATAGATCGCCTGATGGATGCGCCGGTTGAATTCCTCAAATTTGAGGGGCCGGTTGTCGTAGGCGGAGGGGATACGGAAACCGTAATCCACTAGCGTGTTTTTGCGGGAATAGTCCCCGGCATACATGGCGCGCACCTGCGGGATGGTCACGTGGGATTCGTCGACGATGAGCAGGAAGTCGTCGGGGAAGTAGTCCAGAAGGGTATAGGGCGGATCGCCCGGCGCCCTGCCGTCAAAATAGCGGGAATAGTTTTCCACGCCAGAGCAGTAGCCGATCTCCCGCATCATCTCCAGATCGTAGTTGGTGCGCTGCTCCAGGCGCTGGGCCTCCACCAGCTTGTTCTGGGCCCTCAGCTCCTCCACCCGTACAAACAGGTCGCGCTCAATGTCCCCAAACGCGGCCTCCATCTTCTCACGGGAGGTCGCATAGTGGGAAGCGGGGAATACCGCCACATGGCTGCGCACCGCCAGGACGTCGCCGGTAACAGGGTTGATATCGGAAATGCGCTCGATCTCGTCCCCAAAGAACTCCACCCGGACGGCCTTCTCCGAGGCGCTGATGGGGAATATCTCCAACACATCCCCACGGACCCGGAAGGTGCCCCGGACAAACTCAAAGTCGTTGCGCTCATACTGGATGTCCACCAGCTTTTTAATAATCTCGTCCCGTTCCACCTGCATGCCGGGGCGCATGGAGATGGAGAGCCGAAGATATTCCGCCGGATCGCCCAGGGCATAGATGCAGCTCACAGAGGCCACGATGATTACGTCCCGCCGCTCATTGAGGGCGCTGGTGGCGCTGTGGCGCAGTTTATCAATTTCATCATTGACGGTCGCCACTTTCTCGATGTAGGCATCAGTGGAGGGGATATAGGCCTCCGGCTGGTAGTAGTCGTAGTAAGAGACGAAATACTCCACCGCGCTGTCCGGGAAGAAGGCTTTGAACTCGTTGCAGAGCTGGGCTGCCAGCGTCTTGTTGTGGGCCAGGACCAGAGTGGGCCGCTGAACCCGCTCAATGACGTTGGCCATGGTGAAGGTCTTGCCGCTTCCCGTAACACCCAGCAAAACCTGGGCCTCCTTCCCCTCCAGCAGGCCCTGTGTCAATGCCTCGATGGCCTGAGGCTGGTCGCCCTGCGGCCTGAAATCCGAAACGATTTTAAACTCGCCCATGTGCTCCTCCTCATCCAATTGAACCTATCCTATTGTACTGAGATTTTTTTATAATTGCAATGCGAACACGAACATTTTTTCGTGTCTCTCCCCAAAAATCTGCACTTGACATCTCTGCATGCAATGCGCTAGAATAACTTTAACAATTTAGTATGTCAAACGCTTGGAAGGAGAGGAGTAAGCGCATTCGCCGCCCCAGAGAGGAGACCCCGTCGGCTGCAAGGGTTTCCGGCAGGTTGATACGCTGAAGGTCGCTCCGGAGCATCTGCCGTGAATGTTTTAGCGGCAGGCGGTTTCAGCCCCGTTACCGGCAAAGAGGGATCGGCGCTTCGGCGTCCCGTCCAAATTAAGGTGGTACCACGGAGTTCTTTTCGTCCTTAGCGAAAAGACTCCTTTTTTGTTCCCGTACACCTTTTTCGCTGCAGCAATAATTTAACAGGTTTATAAGGAGGTTTCCCATGTCTGAACAGGTTCTTCAAATTGCGGCCCGAGTACGCGCCCTGCGTGAGATCTGCGACTACACCCCTGAGGAGGCGGCCAGAAAAATCGGCATCTCCGCCGGGGAATACCGCGCCTGTGAGGCTGGCGAGGTTGACATCCCCATCAGTTTCCTAACCCGCGCCGCTCAGGTCTTTGGCGTCGAGGTCAACGAGCTGCTCACAGGCAACACCCCCAAGCTCCACAGCTACTTCCTCTGCCGCGCCGGCAAAGGGCTGAACGTGGAGCGCATGAACCGCTCCTATAAATACAAAAGCCTGGCCTCCAATTTCCGCGACAAGGCTATCGAACCCTTTCACGTTACCATCGAGCCCGACGACCCGGACGCCGTTGTGGATCTCAACACCCACCCCGGCCAGGAGTTCGACTATATCCTCGAGGGCATCATGAAGATGTGCATCGCGGGCAAGGAGATCATCATGTATCAGGGGGACTCCATCTACTTTGACGCCAACATCCCCCACGGTATGAAAGCCATCAGCGGCCCCGTGCGCTTCATGGCAATCGTCATCCCCCCCAAAGAAGCGTAATCACAGAACAAGGAGGCTTTCGCCATGAATTTCGTGGACCGTTACATTGACCCCGACTACTCCTCCTACGAGGATTTCCATAAAAATTGCAAAATCAGGGTTCCGGAGGACTTCAATTTTGCCTATGACATCGTTGACGAGTACGCCCGCCTGGAGCCCGGCAAGCTGGCCCTGCTGTGGACCAACGACGCGGACGAGGTCCGGCGCTTCACCTTTGCCGACATCAAGCGTCTCTCCGACAAGGCGGCCAATCTCTTCCTCTCCCTCGGCCTCAAAAAGGGCGATGCCGTCATGACCCTGCTCAAGCGCCGCTGGCAATATTGGATTGTCAACGTGGCGCTGTGCAAGATCGGCGTGGTGCTTATCCCCGCCACCCATCTGCTGACTGAGAAGGACATTGTCTACCGCGTCCAGGCGGCCAACATCAAGGCCATCCTGTCGGTCAACGAGCCCGCCGTCATCTCGGCAGTCAACACCGCGGCCCCCCACTGCCCCACTCTCGACCATCTGCTCTGCGTGGATGGGGAACTGGAGGGCTGGGAGGACTTCACCGCCATGATGGAAGCCGCCCCCGAGGAGTTCAGAAGGCCCACCGGCGAGGCCGCCACCCACAATGACGACCCCTACCTGATCTATTTCACCTCAGGCACCACCGGCATGCCCAAAATGGTGGCCCACTGTTATACCTACCCCCTGGGTTTCGTCATCGGCGCGCGCTTCTGGCACCATACGGACGACACAGACCTGCACATCACCGTGGCCGACACCGGTTGGGCGAAATGCTCCTGGGGCAAAATCTACGGACAGTGGATCTGCGGCACCGCCCAGTTCGTCTATGATATGGACAAATTTGTGCCTGAAAAACTGACGGAGATGATCGCCAAGCACCATGTGACCAGCTTCTGTGCGCCGCCGACCATCTACCGTTTCATGATCAAGGCCGACCTGGCTCACTTTGACCTCTCCTCCCTGCGCCGGGCCTCCACTGCCGGCGAGGCGCTCAACCCGGAGGTGTACCGCAAGTTCAAAGAGCTCTTTAACGTCAAAATCTATGAAGGCTATGGCCAGAGCGAAACCAATCCCATTTTTGCCAACTTCTATTTTGACGAACCCATGCCCGGCTCCCTGGGCAAGCCCACCCCCCAGTACAACATCGCCCTGCTGGACGAGAACGGCAACCCCTGCGAGATCGGCGAGGAAGGCGAGGTCTGCATCGACGTGAGCAGAGGGAACCCAGTGGGCCTCTTCATCGAGTACTACAAGGATCCGGAGAAAAACCGGGAGACCCGCGTCAACGGCTGGTATCACACGGGCGATACCGTCTGGCAGGATGAAGAGGGATACTACTGGTTCGTGGGCCGGGCCGACGACGTCATCAAGAGCTCGGGCTACCGTATCGGGCCCTTCGAGGTCGAGAGCGCCCTCATGACCCACCCCTCTGTGCTGGAATGCGCCATCTCCGCCGCGCCCGACCCGGTCCGCGGCCAGGTGGTCAAGGCCACCATCGTGCTGGCCAAGGGCTATGAGGCCAGTGAGGAACTCAAGAAAGAGCTGCAAAACCACGTCAAAAAGACTACCGCCCCCTATAAGTACCCCCGCATCGTGGAGTTTGTGGAGGAGCTGCCCAAGACCATCTCGGGCAAGATCCGCCGCAAGGAGCTGCGCATGCAGGCCGAGGCCAAGGCCAAAGCTTTCCATGAGATGATGAAGCAGGAGCAGGAGAGAAAATAACGGTCCCCTGCCGCAGAAAAAGGCCGCAGACAGATTCTGCGGCCTTTTTCTATGCAAAAAACTTGAAGTATACGGCGGAACCGCTGATCACGAGCTGCACCAGAAACAGGCAGAAACATACCGTCTGCCTTCCCCTCTCCTGGCGTTTTTTGAAATAGTCAAATCCCCACAGGGGAACAAGCGGAATAGCCGCCGCGTACAGGATCATCAACAACTCCATGCCATACCTCCTATGACACTTATGTTATCACCATAAATTGATCCTGTTCAACCAGAAAAGGCTGGCGACCCTGCCAGCCCTTCCCTTCGGCTTCCATATTATTGAATCATGGAGAGCACCTTGGCGGAGTTTTTGAAAAACTCCCTCGTGCGGTTTTCGTCCAGATTGCCCGCAGCCAGCAGCGCCAAGTCGTAGACATAGGAGGCCACAGCTTCAGCCTTCTCCTCCTCCATATCCGCCAGTTTGGCGACAACCGGGCTGCTCCCGTTGAGCACCAGTTTTCCCTCGGGCGAGGGGGCGGCGAACCCGCCGCCATAGCGGGCGGCCATATCAGAGAAGCGGCGCATCTCCTCGTTGATGACAAACATGGAGAGCAGTTCGCTCGATTTGAGGGGCTCAACCTCCACCTCCAGCTTCTCGTTTCCCGAAACCTTGCGCATGAGCTTCTCCAGAGGCTCCTTCTCAGGCAGATTCTCATACTGCCCCTTGAGGCTCTGGGCGATATCCGCGTCAATGCGCAGCAGGGAGAGGCCCTCGCACTTGTACTCCAGGAATCCCACGAAGGCGTCGTCCACCGGGCCGCTGAGAAGGATTGCCTCCTCCCCCTGCTCCTTAAGCAGGTCGATGTAGAACCCCTGGGCCTTGGGATCGCTGACATAGAACGCCCGGCCGCCGTGCTCCTTGGCGTAGTCCCTCAGCTCCTGCAGCACCCAGAACGTGCCGTCCAGCTTCTCAAAGAGCAGAACGTCCTGAACCTGCTCATAGAACTTATCGTCCTTGATGGCGCCATATTTGATGAAGGGGTTAATGTCCTTCCAGTAACCCTCATAGGCCCCCCTCTCATTCTCAAAGAGGCTCTTGAGCTTGTCCGCCACCTTCTTGGTGATATGCATCTGCATGCGGCGCACCGTGCCATCATTCTGCAGCATGGAACGGGAGACGTTCAGGGGCAGGTCGGGGCAGTCGATCACGCCCTTGAGCAGCATGAGAAACTCAGGGATGACCTCTTTAATGTTCTCCGCCACAAAGACCTGGTTATTATAGAGCTTGATCTCCCCCTCCATGGAGGCGAAGTTGCTGTTGAGCTTGGGGAAATAGAGGATGCCCTTGAGGTGGAAGGGATAATCCACGTTGAGGTGGATCCCGAAGAGCGGGTCCTCCCATGTCTTGAACATCTTGCGGTAGAAGGCCCTGTACTCCTCGTCTGTGCAGTCGGCTGCGGCCTTGAGCCACAGGGGGGCCGTGTCGTTGAGGGGGAGGGGCTTTTCCTCCTTATGGCAGGCGCACTCACCCTCCTCGTGGTCGTGGCCGCAGGCGCACTCGTCCTCCTCGTGGCCGCAGGCACACTCGCCCTCCCCATGGTCGTGGCCGCAGGCACAGGTCTCCTTCTCCTCGTCCTTTTTGCCCAAATCCACCAGATAGATGGGCACCGGCAGGAATCCACAGTACTTCTCGATGGTCTCGCGCACCTGCTCGGTTGTCAAAAATTCCAAATTGTCGCCGTCCACGTCCAGGGTAATAACGGTGCCCCTGCCGCTCTTGTCCGAGGGCTCCACGGTGTACTCCGCCACGCCGTCGCTGGACCAGCGGACCGCCTCCGCGCCGGGCTGGTAGGAGAGGGAGTCCACCGTCACCCGTCCCGCTACCATAAAGGCGGAGTAGAAACCCAGGCCAAAGTGGCCAATGATGGCGCCGTCGCCCGCCTGCTCATACTTCTGCATGAAGTCCGTGGCTCCAGAGAGGGCCACCTCACCGATGTACTTGCAGACCTCCTCCCGCGTCATGCCGATTCCGTTGTCGGCGAAGCGGAGCTGCTTGGCTTCGGGGTGGATGGTCACCGTGACGGCAT
>JAHZEH010000010.1:4246-21286 GCA_019421925.1 Clostridia bacterium | reverse complement strand
TGGTTGAAACCAGCTTTTATCCGCAGGAAGAAAAACCACAAATGAGCGGCGAAGTAGCTACGGTTATGGAAATGATTCAAAGCAGTCCTGAATTAACTCAACAAGTTTTGCAGGCGTTGCTATCCGGTGCAGTCCACGCACAATAAGCAAAACTTTTTAAGGTGTAGCTGGAAAATTAGCTGGAAAGGGCTATTCGAGACAAATAGCAGGGATGATAGAAAGGGGTGATAGAAGTGCTACGATTACTTCCCGTGCTACAACACGGTAAAAGCAAAAAAAATAAAGACGGTTTTCCGAACCGGCTAAAGTCTGGAAAACCGCCTACCCAAAGGGATTTTGATGGAGCTACTGGCCGGAATCGAACCGGCGACCTCATCCTTACCAAGGATGCGCTCGTACCGACTGAGCTACAGTAGCCTATAAAATTGGGATGCTATCTATCTGTCAAGCTCGGGCAGAGTCGCATCCTTACCAATGAGGTGCTCTACCGACTGAGCTACATCAGCACTGACACAATGAATATTATAGACAAAAAGCGAGAAAGATGCAAGGGCTTTTTCAAAAAAAGTGGAGGATAAAAAATATCGCTGACAACAGGTAAAACAACGGCGCTGCTGAACAGCAACGCCGTTGTAGGTGATGCTTATACGATTTTCGTGTTACGCCGGCGTCTTTCCTGCGCCAGTCCGTTTCATCTTCCTTGCCTTGGGCTGTTCTCGCTTACCGCGGCCCCTCTGCGGAGCCTCCACCTCTTGTTGGAAGCGGGTCTGCGGCCTGTTTTTACTCGGAATTGAATACGGTGGGCCTATCTATCCGCGGACCTCCTGCCCGCGGTTGCTTGGGGGAAAAACCCTTTGGCTGCGCGGACACCGCCGCGCCGGCAGGCACAGTAACAATTCATTCGGGAGCAGTGATCGATTTCGTTCCCGCTGGAAAAAACACATTGCGTACAACCAGGATTTCTGATGGTTCTATCGTCTTGTTCTGGGTCACATCTATGGCGAACTCGAAAGCAGATACAACGCGCCTGCCGGCCGCATACGGGTCCGGGGATTCGCGGAAGGGCTTTCAGCGCTCTACGCAGCGCCCATGTTGGGGGAGTGCGAATCGGCATAACTCGCCGGATGGGGGAATATGACCAGACTTACGAGAAATCCATTCAGAGGAATGGCATAACAGCCCTGCAAAATGCACGAATCGTTCGCTCTTCAGCCTATTTTCGTCTTAAATATTCTGTTGGGCCGGATCCTTTAATATCCTGCGCCCATGTAAAATCAGCGCTGCTGCGGGCGATTCGCGCAAACGACCTGCCCTTTGCGGGCAACGGAATGTGCTTCTGTGCTGTTCAACGGAATCCCCTCCTTGAAAGATATTCGTTCTTTTTCCAACCCGGTTCCCGCCGGGCCCGCCTTTTCCGCGGTTTTCAGTTCGGCTTCCCGATCATACATCAGTTCTGCCGGGCCTACTCTCCCCGCGCTTTTCAGATGGGGCGGCGGCTCCCCCTGCCGGCAATGGGCGATTCCCTTTTGCCAGCGCTGTGCCAGCGTTCCGGCGTCCCTCCCTGGTCCTCCAGATCGGTCCCTCCGGCTGTCCGGCCCGTTTTCCCGGTCCTCCGGTTCCACCTGCCGGCCTTGCCAGCATCTGCCGGTTCTGCCTTCCGGGCTCGGCTGCACGCGCCAGGTTTGAGGCTCTTCCCCGAAACCCCGCCCATGTCATCCTGCCCTGCAAAACAGCCCGCCTTCCCAACTTTCCGCTGCCGTCGGGCGGGGGTCGCATCCCTGCCCCAACAGCTTCCCTGCCTTACACCATTGCGGCGGTCGGGGGGCGTCTCTGTTTCCAGGCGTACGCCTTCGTTTCTCCCCACACGGTTCCGCTGCGCTTCTCCGGCGCTGGAATTTGCGGCTGGTTTTACGCTTCCACGGTCTCTTCCGGCCCCTGCAAGCGGCTATTGTCCTGCCTGCCGCTCTGGCCTTACCGGAGAACCTCCGCTTCGGGGTATCCTCTCCGCGTCCCCAGTGTTTCCGAACTGCGTCGCACCTCGGCTTTCCCGCTGCTTCCACGACTCCCCCCGGGTTTAGCCTCTGCGCTCCGCCCCGCCCTTTGCGTGCCGTCCGCTTGGTGCACCAGGCTGCTGTTTCGCTCTGACCGGCTCCTTGTTCTACTCCCTTGGAGCATCTTTATTGTACAATGTCCGAACGATAATTTCAAGATATTTTTATAAAATTTCTTAATTTCAGAATCAATTCACATTTAATTCGCGATTTTGACACATTTATTCTTCCTTTCCCCAAAAGCGCGTTCAGGCGCCGGGATGGATTGTGCCGGCTGCCCGCCTCTGTTATAATGAAATTCCCACGATGGAAAAGGAGGACACACAAGCCATGAATACCAGTATCAAGGCCCTGGCGCGGCGCTCCATTTTGCTGATGGTCATCTGCGCTTCCATGTGGAGCATCGGAGGCATCTTCATCAAGCTCCTGCCCTGGAACCCGCTGACTATCGCCGGCCTGCGCAGCCTGATCGCCTCGGTCTGCATGTTCACATATATGAGGATTGCCAGGATTAGCCTGCGGCTTGACCGGCGTTCAGCGGTATGCGGGGTCTTCCTGGCGCTGACCTATCTCTGTTTCGTCATCGCCAACAAGCTGACGACTGCGGCCAACGCTATCGTGCTCCAGTTTATCTGCCCGGTTTTTGTCCTGGTGTTCTCCGCCCTGCTGTTTCATCAGAAAATGCGGCGGGCGGATGTCGTGGCGGTTCTGTTCACCCTCCTGGGCATCTCCCTTTTCTTCTTCGACCAGCTCAGCCCGGGCAACATGCTGGGCAATGTCATCGCCCTGATGGCGGGCTTCTTCATGGCGCTGATGTATCTGTTTATGGGCAACGGCGACGAATCCACCCGCATGAGCGGCATCTTCCTCGGCCACATAATCACCGCCCTGGTGGGCGTGCCCTTCGCCTTCTTCACCACGACCGCCCTCACCACAACCACCGTAGTCTCCATCTTGGCGCTGGGCATCTTCCAGCTCGGCATCCCCTATGTGCTCTATGGGATCAGCGCCAAGCACTGCCCCGTGCTGATGGTCTCCCTCAGCTCCGCCATTGAGCCCCTTCTCAATCCCGTCTGGGTCTTTCTCTTTGACGGGGAGGCTCCGGGCCTCTTTGCCCTGCTGGGCGGCGTGGTCGTCATCCTGTCGGTGACGCTCTGGTGCGTCTGGAAGGAGAAACACCCGGAGACCGCCGAGGACGCGGCGGCTTAAAACGGAAAGGGGCCCCGCTCAAAAGCGGGGCCCGGGGTGGAGGAAGAAGAAGTTTCGCTCGCACGCAGCGGCGGGTGGCGCCGCTTTCGTACATTCCTGTTATTGCCCGTCCGGCGGGGTTTTATACCCGTCCGGGCGTTTTTTCTTAATTTCATTGAAAAAAACCGCTTTGCGCTGGCCTCACGGTCCCTTTGGTGTTACGATAGTGCTGAAAAATCAACCCTCCGGATCCCCGGAGAGACAGGAGGCGTTCCCCCATGCTGAATTTTGAATTTTGTACCCCCACCCGCTATGTCTTCGGCCAGGATGCAGAGAGCCGTGCGGGCGAACTGTGCAAACGCTTCGGCGCCACGCGGGTTCTTGTCCACTTCGGCGGCAAATCCGCCCTGAAAAGCGGCCTGATCGACCGGGTGGGCGCCTCGTTGGAGGAGGCGGGGCTACCCTTCATCCTGTTGGGCGGCGTACAGCCCAACCCCAGAGACGCCCTGGTGCGCGAGGGCATCCGCATCTGCCGGGAGGAGGGAGTGGACTTTATTCTGGCCGTAGGCGGCGGATCCACCATCGACTCCTCCAAAGCCATCGCCATGGGAACCCTGTACACAGGCGGGGATTTCTGGGATCTCTATGAGAAAAAGGCTCCCATCACCGCCGCCCTGCCCCTGGGCGTCGTGCTGACCATTCCGGCGGCGGGCTGCGAAGGTTCCCCTAACCCCGTGATCACAAGAGAAGACGGCATGCTCAAGCGGGGCGTGGGTTCCGACCTGCTGCGGGCCCGCTTTGCCCTGATGAATCCCGTCTTGACCTATACCCTGCCCCCCTACCAGACAGCCAGCGGCTGCGCCGATATCCTCACCCATGTTTTTGAGCGCTATTTCACCCGAACCGAGGATTGCGATTTCTCCGACCGGATGTGTGAGGCCGTCATGGGGACCATCGTTCACAACCTGCCCCTTGCCCTGTCCAATCCGGAGGACTACGGCGCCCGGGCCAACATCATGTGGGCCGGCACCTGGGCCCATAACGGCCTGGTGGGCATTGACCGGGAAAACGACTGGGCCTCCCATCAGATCGAGCACGAGCTCTCCGCCCTCTACGACTGCGCCCACGGGGCGGGCCTGGCGGTCGTCGCCCCGGCCTGGATGCGCCATGTGCTGGACGTGGACGCGGCCCGCTTCGCCCAGTTCGCCCATCGGGTGTTCCACGTGGAGATGGATTTCGCCAATCCCAGGGCCACCGCCCTCCGGGGCATTGACGCGCTGGAGTCCTTCTACCGCGCCTGCGGCCTTCCCACCCGCGCCTGGGAGATCAAGGGCTTCCGGCGGGAGGACATCCCCCTGCTGGCCCGCAAGTGCAAGCGCAACAACGGAGAATACGTAGGCTTCTTCAAGCCCCTGGAGAACGACGACATCCTGGCCATCTATGAGATTGCCTGCCGGGCGCTGTAAGGGGACTGGATGGGGGCCCCTGCCCCCAATCCCCCGCCCAAGGGGCATTGCCCCTTGGGAATCCCTTCTTTCAGGCAGCAAACCTGTCGAACAGATTCGACAGGTTTGTTGCTTATAAAGGCTTGGGGGCTCTTCTTAAATCTTTTTTCAAGCGGGAGTTCCTTTCCCCAGGACAAGAACCACGCCGGATATTTCCGGCGTGGTTCTTGTCTGCCAAGGTTTTTGGGGTTCTGAGGGGTATTTTTACAAAAATACCCCTCAGCCGTCCTCCTTACTTGCCAAACCGGCTTCTGGCCGTATAGTGGGTATGGAGCAGCTCATGGGCCCTGTGGGAACCGGGCTCGCCGAAAAACTCCTCATAGATCTGCGTGATGGCGGGGTTCTTGTGGGACTTGCGCAGGGGCTTATCCCGGTCCTCCTGATACAGGGCCCTGGCCCGCTCCACCTTGGGGTCGAGCTTCATACGGATCTTTGCGGGCACATGCGGCTGGCCGCCGCCGTTCACGCAGCCGCCCGGGCAGCCCATGATCTCGATGAAATGATAAGTCTTTTCCCCGGCGATAACCTGGTCCAGCAGGGCCTGGGCATTGCCTGTGCCATGGGCCACAGCCACCCTGACGTCCATCCCGGCCACATTGACCGTGGCCTCCTTGACTCCCTCGATCCCCCGGACGGCAGTATATTCAATCTGCTGCAGGTCCTCTCCCGCCAGGATATCCGCCACGGTACGCAGGGCGGCCTCCATGACGCCGCCTGTGGCCCCGAAGATGACCGCCGCGCCGGTGGACTCGCCCAGGACGGGGTCAAAGTCCTCGTCGGGCAGGGCGGTGAAGTCGATGCCCGCCTCCCGGATCATACGGGCCAGTTCCCTGACAGTGAGCACCGCGTCCACGTCGGCCAGGCCGTCATGGCCCAGTTCGGGCCGCCCCGCTTCAAACTTCTTTGCCGTGCAGGGCATGACCGAGACCACAAAGAGCTCCCTGGGATCGAGGCCCTCCTTTTCAGCAAAGTAGGTCTTGAGGACCGCCCCCATCATCTCATGCGGGGACTTACAGGAGGAGAGATGATCCAGCAGCTCGGGATAACGGTGCTCGCAGAACTTGATCCAGCCCGGGCTGCAGGAGGTGATGAGGGGGAGCGCGCCGCCCTCCTGAATGCGGTGCAGCAGCTCGGTCCCCTCCTCCATGATGGTCAGGTCGGCGGCAAAGTCGGTGTCAAAGGTCCGGTAGGCCCCCAGACGGCGGATGGCCGCCGCCATCTTGCCCGTGACCGAAGTACCCATGGGGTAGCCGAACTCCTCGCCCAGGCCGGCGCGCACCGCGGGGGCGGTCTGGAATATCACCTTCCTGCCCGGGTCGCCCAGGGCCTTCCACACGGCGGCGGTGCTGTCCTTCTCATAGAGCGCGCCCGTGGGGCAGGCAATGATGCACTGGCCGCAGTTGATGCAGTTCACGTCCGCCAGCGAGTGCCTGAAGGGGGAGCCGATCTCCGTCTTATAGCCCCGGTTCTGGGCTCCGATGGCTCCGATTTTCTGCACCTTCTCACACATGGCCACACAGCGGCGGCAGAGGATGCACTTATTGTTGTCCCTCACGATAGAGGGGGAGACCTCGTCGACAGTCTTGTGGGAATGGGGCGCGTCGTAGGGGATATCCCGCACCCCCAGCTCCTCGGCCAGGGCCCGCAGCTCGCAGGTGCGGCTGCGCGGGCAGGTCAGGCAGGTCCGTTCATGGTCGGAGAGGATGAGCTCGACGACAAACTTGCGGGCTGCCCTCACCTTCTCGCTGTTGGTAAAGACCTCCATGCCCTCGGAAGCGGGCATGCAGCAGGAGGCGGTCAGACCCCGCCCTCCCTTGATCTCCACCAGGCAGACCCGGCAGGCGCCGATCATGTTGCAGTCCTTGAGATAACACAGGGTGGGAATGTTGATACCGTTCTGTACGGCGGCCTCCAGAACGGTGGAGCCCTCCGGGGCCTCGACAGGGAGTCCGTTAATTTTGAGGTGCAGCATTGTGAAACCCATCCTTTCAACCTGTGAATTATTTTCGCATATCATATCACACCGGCGGCCTGCTCAGCAACCCCCAATCTCCCAACTTTGTCCTGTTCACTCCTTAACAATCCCGTTTGTTTATAGATTTTCAGAATAATATGTCCATTTTTCGTCCCCTTATTCTCCAGACGCAGTCCTGTGTTTTAGCTCTGGTAAATTTTGTCTGGTTTTTATAATAAAACAAACAACTCCTATATCCCTTTTTGTTTGAAAAAAATTCAAGAATTCTGAAGAAAGCCCCGGGATTACCAAGGCCGAAGCCCTTTACGGCCAATCCGGCTCCGGAGGCGTGAATGCCGGAGCGGAGAAAACCCTCAGAATTTTCATTTCGCTTAGCATTTCCCGCCTGGGAGCCCCAGGGCGAGAGGGAGATGCTGCCACCTCAGAAAAGCGGCATGGACCGCTTTTTTGATACTATGAAAGCCCCGGACCGATTGATCCGGGGCTTTGGGCTTGTAAAATTATCCCTCCACGGGGATGTATAAGCGGCTGTAAAACCGGCTCTCCTTCCGCTCGAAGAAGGAGACGGCGCTGAGGAAAAAGGGGGCTCCCGCCGGCTCCAGGTGCTCCTGCCTCAGAAACTGGCGCACCGACCGGATGGTCTCCGGATAGAGCACATGCTGGAGATCCCGGCGCACTGCGCAGTACACGCTGCGCTGGGGCAGGCGGTGGATCCCCTTTCTGCCCGCGGACAGGCCCAGGACTTCCGCCGTGCCGGCCTCTATCGCCAAGCATATGCTGCGCTCCGATGCTGTCTCTGATTCATAGTCCACGTCCAGCTCGGCGGCGTTGCGGGTCAAAAAGGAGTAACGGGCCCACTGCCGGAGGGTTTTCAGCTCCCCCTCCTCCTGGCGCAGCGTCTCCTCCCGGGCAAAGGGGACCATATAGACCTCCGGGCTGATCCTCAGAGAACAGCGGTTCAGAGATCCGGGCAGGCTCCGCGCAAAGGCCTGGTGCTCCCTCATATGGTCCAGCGTCATCTGCTGGATGAGAAGTTCCCTCTCCAGCCTCTCGATGTTCCTGTCCATGCCGGAGCGGTATTCCTCCAGGGAGTAGTCGCTGTAATTGCGCGCAATCTCCTGGAGCGTGAATCCCATGGTTCGCATTTTGCGGATCGCCAGGATGCGGCAGACCGTCTGCCAGGTATAGCAGCGATACCCATTCTCCTCCCGGCCCACATGGCTGCCCAACAGGCCCATGCGCTCATATTCCCGGATCGTCTCCGGGTGCAGGCCCACCAGCTTGGCCACGTCTCCTATCTTGTAGTGCCGCATCGCTCCCTCTCCCCCGCATTCGACGTTCTCCGGGAGGCCTCCCCGGTTATTTCCCGGCAAGATAGGCCAGGGCGCTCAGGCCGGCCAGCCTTCCCGAGGTATAGGCCCAGCCGCAGGCAGGCCCGCCGTAGTCGGGATAGGAGGAGCCGTCCAACAGCACGCCCATGCTGTCCATGCCCACTGCATACAGGCCCTCAATGGCACTGCCGTCCGGGCGGACCACATTGAAGTTTTCATCAATATCCAGGGCGCCGGTGGTGCAGTACATGGTCACGCAGGCCTTAACTGCATAGTAGGGACCCTCCCCCAGAGGATGGAGATACTGGGCGCGCTTTCCAAAGAGGGTATCCTCCCCCTGCTCGCACAGCCCATTGTAAGCCTCCACATTGGCCGCCAGGATTTCCGGGTCCATCCCGGCGCTCTCGGCCAATTCCTCAAGAGTATCCCCCTTAAAGACCACGCCCTGCTCCACACATCCGTCAAACACGGTCTGGATATTCGTCAGGGGCACATCCGGCTCCACACACACGCCATTATAGCTGACCTTATCCGGCTTGACGTCCGAACCCAGCCCGGCGATGCCTTGGGCGGCCAACACCTCCATTTGATCCTGGGACACCAGCATGTAATAGTAGTCCCCCTGGGCCAGCTTGCCGTTCATAAAGTCCACCGTGCAATCCAGTCCCATATCCTCCCTCTGGAAGCGTTCGCCTGTGCGGTTGACAGCCATCAGCCCCGGAGTATAGATTACCACAAAGGGAATGTTGTTATCAAAGGCGTCGAACCCGGTCACCTGCCGGAAGGGCCTCTGCACATGGGCCAGTATCATGCCGGCGTTGCAGGTATTGCCCCCCGCCTCCAGGCCCATGAGCAAGCCGGTGCCCTTGTTGTGGGTCATTCCGAACTGCTGATAGGGGTAGCCGCAGTACTTGGTGACAAGCTCCTCATTGCCCGCAAAGCCGCCGGTGGCCAAAATGACTGCTTCCGCTTTGACATTGACCGTTGTGCCGTCGTAGCGCTGGGCCGTGACCCCGTTGATCTCGCCGGCCCCGTCATAGAGGAAACCCGTCACCGTGGTCTCCAGCATTCCCCGGCCGCCGTTTTGCTCGAACTTATCCATCATAGCGTTGAAATACTCCACCGTGACCACCTTGCGTCCGGTATATACGCAGTAGGTCGGGCAGATCACATGGGACTCGTGAAAGCCGCTGCCAAAGGTGGCCGGGGCCTCAAACTGATAGCCCTGCCCGGTCAGCCAGTCCAGGGTGGGGCCGGAATTCTCGATGAACATGCGCACCAGCTTGGGCTCCGGCACAAAAAAGCGGTTCATGCGCATCCAGTCCTCATAGAGATTCTGTTTGTCCTGCTCCGCCGTCTCCGGGTCGTGGAGATAGGAGCCCACGCTCATCATGCCGCCCGCCGCCGTGCCTGTGCCGCCCCACTTGGCCGCCTGTTCCAGCACGATGGTGTCAACGCCCTGTTCCGCCGCCGTAGCCGCTGCGGTGCAGCCGGAGGTTCCGCCCCCCACCACGACCAGCTGGCACTCATACTCCTCCACCGCCTTTGATTTCTCCAGAGGCGCGTAGAGGCTGGCCTCCGCCGCCCCGGCCTGGAGCAGACAGTCCTTTACCGCCGCAAAAACGGCGTTGCTGGTGGCCGTCGCCCCAGTGACTGCGTCCACCGCCAGGCTCTGGGCCTCCAGAATGCGGCCGGGCAGAAGTTCCACCGGCGCGGTCACCATGCAGCCACTGGCCCGCTGGACAGGGGGATATACCGTCTCAATGGGCCGGTACTCCACGGAGATATCCTCAATCCTCCCCTCCGACACCGTAACAGAGGCGGTCATCCAGTGGTCAAAACCCAGCGCCTCCGCCGTATAGGTCCCGGGCTTCATGGACAGGGCCTCCGGCGCCGCCTCCTCCCCCATCGCCTGGGCAATGGCCTGGGCCGCCGCCTGCTTGATAGCGCCGCTGGTCATGGTCGCACCGGACACGCCGTCCACCTCAGCGGACTGGGCCTCTAAAATGGCCCCGGGCAGAGTGTCGATGGCCTGGGAACCGATGCCCGCCGTCTCTTTCCCGCCCACAGCCGTCACCTCGGTGATGACGCCCTGTTCCACCACGACCGTCACGGTGACGTCCCCGCCAAAGCCCTTGGCAGTGGCGCTTCCTGTCCCGGAGGGGGCCTGAGGCTGGGCCGTCTGGGCCGGCCCGGCCTCAGGCGAGCTCTCCGGCAAAAGGGTGGGCTCCGTCTGCGCGGGAGCCGCGCACCCCATCCCCATGGCCATCCCCAATGACAGCATGAGAGCAATGAAGGCGTTTCCTCTCTTCTTCCTCATCAACGTTTCCTCCATGTTGTAAATTTAACGACGTCGTTAATTTGATTATAAAGGTTAAGTCCACCTGAAGGTCAAGGAGGAAATTCCAGAGGAAAGATACGCAGGGCGGCGGGCCTTCCGCTTTTCCCGGCAAGACGCCTTTCAGCGATACTCCAGTATCAACGCCATGCGGTATTTATCACATATAAATAAGCCCGTTGATGTCATTCAGCCTCATCTGTATCCCCCCTTCTCCGTCTTTCATGTGCAGTTGGCAGACCGCACCTTTTGTATGGCAAAGGGAGTTTTTATGCCGCTCCCATCGACATAGGCCCTTGGGAACCACTGACCTGACCAGGGGTTTCGGGATGCAATAAGGCGGACACCCTTTTGAGGATGCCCGCCCTGAACAGATCCTATAGATGGGGAGGGATTACGCCGCCGGCCTGCAGCTCATGGGATCCTCCACACCCGCCGCATGGGCGCCGGCAATCCTGCCGTCGGTGGAGGAGAAGGTGAGCGCGGAGCCGCTGAAATAGAGCTGGTTATAGTAGTATTTGTTGCTCATGGCTCCAACCGCATACAGCCCTTCGATCACTGAGCCGTCCTCCCGCAAAACCTGGCGGCTGCTGTTGGTCTTGACGCCGCCCAGGGTGTCGGAGCAGGCGGGAATGATCTGGATCATGTAATAGGGGCCCTCGCCGATGGGTTTATCCAGATATTCGGCGGACTTGCCGAATTCGCCGTCCTCTCCCGCTTCACAGGCTGCATTGTAAGCGTCCACGCTCTTTTGGAGGTTGACGGGGTCCACGCCCGCAGTCTGGGCAACCTCCTCAATGGTGCTGCCCTTGACCACCGCGCCGGTGGACAGGCCGGACTCGGCGATCTCCAGCGCCACACCCGTGAGGCCGTTGTACAGGGACCAGTAGGGACCTGCTTCAAGCCGGGCCAGGGTGAGGATCTGAAGGGCATAGTGGGCGGCTTCGTTCATAAAACGGTTTCCCTCTTTGTCCACCATGAGGCGGTGGTAGGTGTCCTCCGAGACCCCTTCAATGGGACTGTTGGAATACTGAAACACCGTGGCGTTGGGGTTGGCCTGGTGGAAAGCGTTGGCGGGAGCGGGCCAGCAGGGGTTGACCCAGGCATCCTCAAACACCGCCGCGCCCACAGCTTGGGCCATCGCAATGCCGTCGCCCGTGTTGCCCACAGAACTGATGGTGAATACCTCGGGGATCTCTGGGATCAGTTCGGAGAACATCTCCCCATTGCAGGCAAAGCCGCCGCTGGCCAGAATCACATTCCTGGCCCGTACCTCCACAGGGCCGGAGGGGGAGTCCGCCCTCACACCCGCGATCACTCCATTCTCCTCGATGAGCTCGGTTGCGGGAGTTTCGGTATAAATCTGAACGCCCTTCTCCTCGGCCACAGCCTTGAGCCGGTTGAGAATCTTGGCCGCGGCCCTGCCGTCGGTGCTGTCAGTGACAACATCCCCCTGAGCCATAGCCATGCCCCGCTCCGCGATGGGGGATTTGGGGGTAAAGCTGGCTCCCTGGGTCTCGAGCCAGCCGATCGTAAACATGCTCTGGACGAGCTGCTCCTTCAGGCGTTCCTCATCGGGATAGGGGGAGACCCGGACGCTGTTGGCCTGATAATCCATCCACCGCTCCATAGCGGCGTCCAGAGTATCCTCCTCTTCCGAGACGTGGTACCCCTCGTTCTCCGGCACCTCGCAGATCAAATAGGAACCCAGGGAAGCTTTAGCGCTGCCGCCGGTAACGGCCAGTTTCTCCAGCACGATGACGCTCGCGCCGTTCTCCACAGCGCTCACCGCAGAACACAGGCCGGACAGGCCCGCTCCCACGACCACTACGTCGGCCTCCAGCCTGCTCACCTCGGTGGAGACGGCCCTCTCAACCGGTTTTTTGAGGGCCTCCAGGTCCCCGCCCGCCTGTGACAGGCAGTCCTCGGCGACAGCAAAAAAGGCGGTGCTGGTCACGGTTGCGCCGGACACGGAATCCAGGCCGATGGACTGATACTCCACCACCTGAGCGGTGAGCTTCTCCAGCGCCAGCTGGCCGATCCCCAGCGTCTCGGAGCTCTCGACGACAGTAACGCTCTCGATGGCGTTTTCACTGAGGACAAACTCCAACGTGATAGGGCCGCCAAAGCCGTCGGTTGTGCCGGTATAGCTCCCCGCCTGGAATTTGGGGGCGGTTGCGGGCTGAACGTCTGTCCCCGGGTTCTCCGCCGCATCCGCAGGGGCCTGAGCGGTCTGCTGTGGTTCCTCCTGAGCGGGTGCGGCACACCCGGCCAGGGCAAAAAGCATTGCAAGGCTAAGCAAAATTGCCAAAGCTCGTCTCATGATTTTCTTCCTCCGTCCTTTTAGAAAACCACTATCCGTCCTTTCCGGCCTCCACCCGGGTCAGCTCGAAAATCACCGGCCGCCGCCCGTCGTTGCAGCATACAATCGCCTGCTTCCCATCCTCCACCCAGCTTCCGCCAATGGCGCTGCCCGCGCCGGATAGCACTGCATAGACCGTCCGGTGAATGGCGGTCCAGGCGTTTTCACAGAAGTCCAGAGGGCGGCCATAGTGGGAGAGGGTCCACTCCTGCCCCACTGAAAAGACCGGGCAGGGACCCACTGGCGGGATGTGCAGTTCGTCCGAAAATTTTTGAACCGTGGTCTCCAACACTCTGATGTTGCATTGATACATAACAGATGCCTCCTGCGCAGGTGACAATTTTAGTATAGCCGGTCTGTTTAAAATGTAACAGACCGCACTTTTTTGTAAGCGCTTACCATTTTGTGAGTATTTCCAACACAGATGAGGAACATAAACCGCTTCTGGCATCCCCGTTCAGGGGATGCTATAATTTATAATACACCATTCTGTTTAGAATCAGGAGGAATCCCATGGAAAAGCAAACGAAGCTTCCCCCGCCCAGGGACGGGATGTCCCCCTTCCAATATGCGATCTCCCTGGTCAGCGGCAAATGGAAACTGCCCCTCCTTTTTGAGATCGGTACGAACGGGCAGCTTCGCTACGGGGAGCTCCGCCGGACCCTTCCCGGCATTTCCGACAAAGTTCTGGCCGAGCAGCTCAAGCAATTGGAGGACACCGGCCTGGTTATACGCACCGAGTACGATGACGGGGCCGTCCTGCGGGTGGAGTACTCCCTGACTGTGGTGGGCATGGACTTCATGCCCGTCATCATGGAGATGTGCCGCTGGGGCAAGCGCTGCGGCTGGGAAAACATGACTCCCGAGCGGGGCTGGAAGGAGGTCGTCACTATCTGGGGGCCCCTGGAGGAGACGGACAATATCCACTGGCCCAACGAGGTATGCCGCCGGATCCACACTCTGCCCCTCTCGGAGGAACCTGCTGTTACAAAAAAGTAAGTGGTTTTCACTGGTCTGAGCAGATGCTACAATGGGGCATCCTCCGGAAAAGATCTCTCCGGCTCGCCAGGGCCGGTTTTTCCCCAGGAAAATCAGTCAGAGGGGGCGCCCACCATTAAAAAAGTAAAAATCACCGTTCTCAAGACCACGCTGGATCAGGAACTGGCCGCAGAATATGGGGCCGAGGGTCTGACCGCCTGCCCCATGATGCGCGAAGGCCAGGTCTTCTACGCCGATTACGCCAAGCCCCAGGGATTGTGCGACGAGGCCTGGTAGGCCATTTATCAGTATGTTTTCGCTCTAGCCCACGGCGCGGGCGCGGAGGTCTTTTATTACGGGGACTGGATCCGCAAACCGGGCGTGGCGATTTGCAGCTGCAACGACGGACTGCGCCCCGTCATCTTTAAGCTGGAAGCCACAGGGGAGGAGTCCGAGATCAACTATGAGCCCGTCCGGTAGGGGCGGGTCGGAGATGTGAAAGGGGCGCCGCTTTACAGCGGCGCCCCTTCTTTGCGCGGCCCCCCTCTGTCCATTGGGCCATTCCCGCTGCAACATTCGGCCCCTCTCACAGGTCCCCGCTCCGCCCGGTTTCCTCCCCCAGTTGAATGGGATAAAAAAGAGACGCGGCCAGATGGCCGCGCCTCTCTCTAAAACTTACAGCAGGCTGAACATGTCTATCCTACCGCACAACGGTTTTAACAGCCTGGGGCAGGCGGGAGAAGAAGTTCAGTTCCACATAGAGCAGGCCCTTGTTGGTGCGCACCACCATGTCCTCCAGCTCCTCAAGTTTGCCCTCTTCGCCCACAACCTGAACTTTGCCGGGCTCCACGGTGAAGTAGGCCTCCATCTTGCCCTCCTCATTGATCTGGTAGGCGGTCAGGCGCTTGGCCTCCTTATTGTAGCGGGTGGTCAGGCCCAGGGCCTGGGCGGCCTTGGTGGCGGGGATCAGCGTATAGGTCTGGTCCCCGACGCCTTCCATAGAGGAGGGGACGCTCTCCTTCAGCGCAGGGTAGACCAGCTTGGTTCCGTTCACGATGACGTCCTCGCCGTCCACCTCCACATAGCCTGCGTACGCATCGGCAAAGACCACGACCTTGCTGGCCGTCGCCTGGGCGGGGTAGCTCTCGGCCACTTCGCTATAGTAGGCCAGGAAGCGGGTTCCGGGCTGGAAGGTGTCCAGGGTGACAAGCTGGCGGGTCAGATAGGGCATGAGGGCGGTGTCCTCGTTGACGGTGACGATCAGGTCGCCGTTGGCGCTGAGGATGGAGAGGGCGCCGTTCTCGTTCCGGGTCACGGTGTCCACCTCGATGAAGTGGGCGGTCGCTCCCTCGGCGGGCGCATTGGTCAGGATGACCCGGGCGTTGGTGATGGGGGGCAGGCTCATGGTCATGATGGGCAGGGTATAGGCCACGATCTCATCGCCCGCCTTCAGGTCTTTCAGGGCCACAGGCGCCACGGCCTGCTGGTCGATCACGTAGGTCTCCTCGCCCACGGTCAGGACGATCTCGCCCATGCGGGCGGAGTCGATGGTGATACGGCCGTTTTCCGCATCCACCTCCGTGATCTTGCCGGTGTACTCCATAAACTGGGGCAGCTTCTCGGGCATGTCAAAGTCCTCGCTGTCATCGCTCTGCACGGGATCAGCAACGGGATCCTCCAGATTATCCTCAGCATCCACAGACTGAGGCATGGAAGCGGGCGCCGAGACGGAATCAGCCTTGTTGTCGGCCGCAAAAGCGGTTACGGCAAAGGCCGCGGCCATTGCGGCGCTCATGGCAATCAGCATCACTTTTTTCATCAGGAATATACCTCCGTTAAAGTAGTTGTCAATTCTTTTAGCCGGCCGGAAGACCTTTGTCCCCGGCCCTCTATGCATTAAAACGAAGGCTGCCTGCGTTTTGTTCCATGAATTTCTAATTTTTCCCGCACCTGCCGCTCCAGCGGAAGGTCCTGTTTGTCACAGCCATGGCCACGTGCTCCATGCCCGCCTCCCAAAAGGGCGCGCCCTCCGCTGCAAAGCCCAGCTTCTCATAGAGGCCCCTGGCCTCCAGCCGGGCATGCAGGCGGACCGTGGAATCGGGCACCAGGGCGAAAGCCTTGGCGCAGACAGCCCGAACAACCATCTCCCCATACCCCTTGCCCCGCTCCGTCTTTCTGACGCACACCCGCCCGACCTTCCAGCCCAAGTCCTCCGGATACAGGCGGGCTGTGGCCACGGCCTCCCCCTTCTCATCCAGCAGCAGGGCATGGGCGGCCATGGCGTCCCACTCGTCATCCTGTGGGGCAGAATCCACCCCCAGCTCCTCAACAAACACCTGGATGCGCAGGGCCAGGCAGGACTCAAACCCCTCGCCCCTGCCCTCGACAAACCGAATCTGTATCATGGCACTCCTTTCTGTGGGGGGAGCTTTGGGGGGCTCCGCCCCCGCTTAGCCAGAGCAATGAAATCCCAAGCCTTCGAAACGGCCTGAATCGGCGTGCTTTATGGCTCTGCAAACCGTGGTTCGCATTTCATTGCTCAGACTTGGGACATTGTCCCTAAGAACCCATCTCATAAAGTATTTGAGTCTATTTTACACTTTGAAAACGAGAAGGCATAGAAGAATTTATCTTCCACACTTCTGCATTTGTTTGGCAGCGCATCCCCTGACAATGCTCTCAGCCGCGCCCTTTTCCCTTTTTCCGCAGTCCCCTGAATCCCCTTGGCCGAATGGGCACAAATTCCAGCAATTCTCCAATCCTGCAATCCAAAGCCGTACACAACCTGGCCAATACGTCAATATCAAGGCGGCTCACCCTATTGTTGCAATAGTGGTTGATCTGGGACCGCTGCATCTCCGCCCGATGGCTCAATTTGCTCTTGCTGACGCCTGATTGCTGAATCAGCTCATTCAGCCTGATGTGTATTTTCCCATATCCCTCCATTCGGGATAAGCCCTGGGGTTTTTGACGGCCATATCGTCTTTTTGCCATCTTTTTCAATGAATCATCCATATGTGTTACCTCCATGCTATAGAGCAAATTTATCCTCTATGGCGCTAATTGTGAAGCGCCTATAGAGGATAAATTCATCCATGGCATGGATAGAGGAGTCCGAACGCAGCATCCCGTGAAAATCCCCCCGGGCCCCCAGAGGGAGATATCCCTTTGATGGGAGCAAATGCACCCCGACAAAAAATCCGAATATTCCTTCTGTTATTCTTGACTAACATCGAATTTCAGTGGTATCCTAAATACAATCAAATCATCAATTTGTTTAAAGGTCTTCGTTTTTGGCACTCTGGCCAGGGG
>JAHZEH010000010.1:0-4192 GCA_019421925.1 Clostridia bacterium | reverse complement strand
TTTTATCAGGGGCGGGGACCTTTTATGGATTTATACCACCAAAAACCCCGCGCACAGCGCGGGGTTTTTTAAGAGTTTTGAGAGGGCCCTCCTCCAATGCTTACTTGGCCAGGGCCTCCTCGGCGGCCTTGGCGCCGCAGTAGCGGCCGAAGGTCATGCAGAAGGAGAGGGAGGCGCCGGACTGGGGATAGGTCACGGCCAGAAGCTGGCCATTGGCCACCTCGCCCGTGGCAAACAGGCCGGGGATCACCTCGCCATCCGTGTTATAGACATGGCCGTCCGTGTCGATCCTGGGGCCGCCGTGGGTGCCGGAGACATAGGTGGTGTCCACCTGCATGCGCACGGCATAGAAGGGGCCCTCCTCGATGGGATTGAGAAGCGTGAAGGTCTGCTCAATGGTGTCGATGTCGTAGTCATGCTCCCGGTTGGGGTCAAAGATCAGGCCGGTGCGCTCGGCGGGCTTTCCGAACTGCCCGTCCACGCCCGCAGCGCAGTAGCCGTTGTACTCCTCCACCTGGGCTTTCAGGGCGGCGGCATTGACGCCGATCTGACTGGCAATTCCCTCGATGGTTTCAGCTGCGAAGGCCGAACCATTGGCAAGGGCGGTCTCCAGGGTGGCGGGATCAATGTGGTTGGCATCGTAGAGCATGTAGTAGTGGGACATATCCTTTTCCATGATCTGGGCGGCCCGGTGCATGAAATAGGTATTCTCGTTGATGAAGCGCTGTCCCTTCTGGTTGAAGTACATAGCCTGTCCGTGGTTGTCGCCGTTTGCCCCGTCGGGGTTGGCGAAGTAGGCCAGAGTGCCGCCGGGCATGATGAGCTCGGCCCCCACAGACATGGCCATCATCAGGCCGTCGCCCGTGGATGCTCCGTCCCGCTCGCCCACGCAGGGCACCATCGGAGCATACCGGCGCATGAGCTCGGCGTTGTTTCCATAGCCGCCGGTTGCCAGGACAACGGAATCAGCCATAACGGTATAGGTGCGCTCTCCATTGCTGGCGGCTTCTGAATCAGGGTGTGGGCGCGGGTCTCCAGAACGATATCCACACCCAGCTCCATGGCCGTGTTCTGCAGGGGGATGACCAGGCCAGCCTGGCCGTTCCGGTTGGAGGTGGTCACATGAGTGCGGGGCGGGTCCTGGAAGGGATTGGTGGGGGGCACGGTGGCGCCCACAAAATCCAGGCCGTTCTCGGAGAGCCAGGCGATGGACTCGGCGGAGTGCTCGGCGGCAAAGCGCAGCATCTCCTCGTCCACCATGCCCTCGCCGCAGTCGATCCAGAACTGGGCCAGGTCCTCCCAGGAGTCCTCAATGCCAGCCAGTTCCTGCCAGGTGGTCCCGGCGGCGGTGATGGAGTGGCCGGCGGTGCCAATGGTGGATTTCTTCTCCAGGACGACTACTTTGGCTCCGCTGCGGGCGGCGGAAACAGCCGCCACCATGCCGGCAAAGCCGGAGCCCACAACCACCACGTCGGCCTCCACAGTTTCGTCCTCGGTGGCGGCTTCCTTCTCCACAGCAAGGCCCCTGGCCTGGTCAAAGCAGGCCTTGACGGCGGTCATGAAGCCATTATAGGTGGCGGTCGCGCCGGAGATGCAGTCGATGTCGTCGATGCTCTGCTCCGCAAGCACCTCCTCGATGTGCTTGGGCAGCGCAGATGCGCCGATTCCCGCCGTCTCAAAGTGGGAAGTGACCTCAATGCCGGTGACGGCTTCCTCCGTGAAAGTGGCCTTGAGCCAGATGGAACCGCACATGCCGATTCCCTCGCCCTCATAGGTTCCGGCGATAAAGCCCTCCTTTTCAGGCGATTCGCTCTCCTCCGGAGCGGGCGCGGGAGACGCCTCCTCCGTTGGGGCGGGCGCGGGGGTCTCCTGGACAGCGGGAGCTGCGCAGGCGGCAACGCTGAAGGTCAGCAGCAGGCTGAGCAGCAGCGCGGTCAGTTTGGTAAACTTCTTCATCCCAATCTTCCTCCTGATTGTATTCTGTGGTCCCGGACAGACATCCGGGCTTGTTAAAGCTTAAACTCTCCAGTAACTGGAGAGTCAAGAGGCTTTTAAAAACCGTAGTTTTCCACAGAGAAGAGAAATTTTGTGGATAAAACAGCGCAGGGCTCTATATTCTAATCAACCGGAAACCAGGCCTGGACATGGATGATCCCCGGGTCATCCCCCTCAAACTGCACGGCGATGGCGCGGCGGGTGAAAGCAGGCGCGCAGAAATGCAGTCTCTTTTCCCGGGCAAAGCGCAGCACGTTCTCAATATGGCTGCGGAACAACCCCCCGTTATCCTCCAGGCGCAGCACCGCATAGATACAGCGGCGGGCGGGGAGGCAGATGAAGCGGGGATCGCTCTCCAGCGCCATAACACGGGAAGTCCCGCAGTCGCAGGGCACGCAGCTCCCCACGATAGAGAGAAGGCCGGAGCCCGATCCCTCCAGCTGTTCCAAGGGAAGATAGACCGAGGGGGCGCTGTCCGGCCCCAGCCCGGCATACAGCGCCTGGCCTCCTCTGGAACTCTCCGGCAGAGGGGGCAGCCCCTCCAGCAGCGAGGGGGGCAGAGAAGCCTCCAGCTTTTTGCACAGGGGGATAAGGGACTGCCCCTTCCATAGATAGGTGGGCGTAAAAAAGAGGGGAGTATTCTCCTCAAGGGTACACAGCTCCCCCCGCTCGGAGACCTCCCTGATGAGAGCGGCCCGCTCGGAGACGGTCTGAAGCAGATGGGCTCTCTCCCGCAGCTCCCGCTCCAGCTCCTCCCGGCGGCCATCCAGCTCCAAAAGTATCTCCTCAAAGCTCTTAATATTGGCCAGGCGGGCGGATTCAGGCAGAGAGAAGCCCATCTGGCGATAGTTGATGGCCCGGTTGATGGCGGAGACCTCCGCCATCCCGTAGAGGCGATACCCGCTTCCCTCCTTGTGGACGGGGGTAACGACGCCCTGATCCTCATAGTAGCGGATACCTCCCACCGAGAGACCGGTCATTGCGGCAACTTCACTGATACGGTAAAGCATGGGCCCTCCTTTTGCAAATCGCCCCGGCCTTTTTCCAGGCCGGGGCGATTATCCCTTGTGATTAGTCCTGATCCTCCGCGCTCCCCGTACCCTTGGGGGTAATGACCACGCGGCGGTTGGGCTCCTCGCCCTCGCTGTGGGTCTCAACATAGGGGTTGTTTTGCAGCGTGGCGTGCAGAACGCGGCGCTCATAGGGGTTCATGGGCTCGAGCACGATGCTCTGACCGGATGCCCTGGCCTGGCTGGCCAGCTTGCGGGCCAGGCGGACAAGAGTATCCTCCCGCTTGTTGCGGTAATTCTCCGTGTCAAGCACCACCCTGCGATACTCCTCCCGATCCCGGTTGACCACCAGGCCGGTCAGATACTGCATGGCGTCCAGGGTCTCGCCCCGATAGCCGATGAGAATACCCATGGCGTCGCTGTCGATACGCAGCTTGAGCGCCTCTTCGGTATCGGAAAAACCGATGCCGCAGTCCACGCCCATGCGGAGGAGCATACCCGTGAGGAAATCCGCACCCGGGCAGACCGTCTCGCCCGCCACATAGGGGGTGTAGGCCGTGGTATCCTCAGGTATAATGCGGGCGCTGCGCTCCCGGCTACCGCGGCCCTCCTGTTCCCCCCGGCCACCGCGCTCATTCCGGCTCCGACCGCCCCTGCTGCGGGGGGGACGGTCCTTGGCCCGGGGTTCTTCCTGCCCGCTCCGCTCCTGCCGCACACTCTCCTGCGCGGCGGCCTCCGCGGCCTCGCTCCCCCGCTCCGTCCGGACAGGGCGGGGCGCTCTCTCCCGCCTGGGCTTTTTCTCGGGCTCCATGGCCGAGAGGTCGATAGGCCTGGTGGTCAGGCGCACAATGAAGGGCTTGGCGCCCAGGCCGAGTAGGCCCTTGCTGCCCTCCTGGATGGTGTCGATTCTCACTTCATCAATGGAGACGCCCAGTTCCTGCAGGCCGCGGAAGATGGCCTCGTCAATGGATTTCCCCTTGGATTCCAGGACCCGTTCTACGAATTCGGACATTATTCCAATTCCTCCTCAAACGAGATAGCCGTCGGCGGCATGATTTTCTTGAGGAGAAGGGTCAGCGCAATGCCGCATACGTTACTCGTAATCCAGTAAATGGAGAAGAGCGAGTTATAACTCAGGCAGATCCAGGCGGAGAACACGGCCATGAAGATATTCATCCCCATACCCA
>JAHZEH010000001.1:25651-35978 GCA_019421925.1 Clostridia bacterium | reverse complement strand
GATGCACCGGCTGGGGTTCCGCTGCTCCCTGGATGATTTTGGGGCGGGATACTCCTCGCTGGGGCTGCTCAGGGAATTCGCTGTGGACGTGATCAAGCTGGACCGGAGATTTTTTCTGGATATTGAAGATCAACGGGCCCGTGAGGTCATCATCTCGGTCGTTCAACTGGCCAGGAAGATCGGCCTGCAGGTTGTGGCTGAGGGGATTGAGACGGCCGAACAGCTGGATTTTCTTAGAGACGTTGAATGCGATTTGGTCCAGGGTTATATCCATTCCAAGCCCCTCCCAATCAAGGATTTTGAACGATGGGCAGGGGAAAACGGATGGCGGCCATAAACCAGGCGGAGCGGCGGGGAGGACCCGCCGCTCCGCTGTTTTTGGGGAAGCCCTCTGAGGGGCGGTAAATTGACAGCGCGCGCCGGCGGGTGGTATCTTACTAAATATCCCATCAAGCATTCCTGGAGGAGGGAAGGTTCTTGCAGAGGAAACGCATCAAATTGAGCGCAAAAGACGGGTGCGGCCGCAATGTGCCGCTGATACTCTGTATCACCTTGCTGCAGGGCCTGGTGTTTTATTCCGCGCTGGCCACGGCGCACAAACGCGCGCTGGGGCTCTCCCTGCTGGATATCACTGCAATTGAGGGCTTTCATACGCTGCTAATGCTTGTACTGATCCTGCCCTGGGGCGTGTTTGCGGATCGTGTGGGATATTAGCGCACGCTTATATTGTGCAATGCGCTGTATTTGATCTCGAAGGTGTGCTTCTGGGCGGCGGAGGGATATACGCTCTTTCTGCTGGAACGGCTGTTCCGTGCGGCGGCGGTCTCGGGGCTCTCAACGTGCAGTTCGGCTTTCCTGTATCTGTCCGCAAGGGATGACGGGGGCAAGAGGGCGTTCTCGCGCTATACGGCGGCGAGTGCGGCGGGCGTGCTCATCTCGTCGTTCGCGCTCTCATCCGTACTGCAAAGCGACGTGCGTCTGGCCTCGGCTTTGACCATGGCGGCCTTCCTGGCGGCTTTTGTGCTGACTCTTTTTCTGAAGGAGGTACGCCCCGGGCTCGCGGGCGGCGGCCGGACGCTGGCGTCTTCGCTCAAAAAGGTCTGCCATGCCATTATAACTAAGAGGCGGTTCCTGATGTTTATCGTCGCCGCGGCCCTCTTTGACGAGTGCGCGTATCTGGTGACGATGGTGCTCAACCAGCCGTTTTTTGTCCGCGCGGGAATCCCGGAGGAGTTCTTCGGTTACCTCTATGCGCTCTCCCGGGGGCTGACCATGCTGGCTGTGTTCTCGCCCTCCCTGGTCGGCCGGTTTGGCGAGCGGCGCACTGTTATTGGTTTGCTTGCCGTGGGGATGCTGAGCTGTGCTGCCCTTGCCCTGTGGTCCAATCCCGCCGTAACCGTCTCCGCTGTGATTCTGCTCCGTACCGCGGCGGGCCTGTTCTCCCCGATCAAGATGACAGTGCAGAACAGGGAGATCGACGTGGAGGAGCGGGCCACGATGCTTGCAGCATTCTTTATCGTGACACGAAGCTGCATGGCGGCATCGGATTGGGCCGCGGGCGCCGCTGCGGAGGTGAATATCGTATTGTGCGCCTTTTTGCTCAGCGGGCTCCTGCTGCTTGCATGCCTGCTGTATGCACACTGGTCTCGGAATTAGGGTCTGGTCGGATGCGTCGGCGCGCGCCCCAGATGCTTTTTGAAGAGGCGGCTCAGGTGGCTGGGGGAGGAAAAACCGAGCTTTTCGGCGGCTTCGGCCACGGTGGCGCCCTGGACGCGTATGAGGCGTTCAGCGGCGCTGAGTTTTTTTTGCAGGATATATTTGGTCGGCGGCTGATTGAACATCTTGACGAACAGTTTGTATAGAAAACTGTAGCTTACGCCAAGCTCCCGGCACAATCCCTGCACGTTGACCGGTTCACCCAGACGTTCATCAATCAGATCAATGGCGTGCGACAGGATGGAGAGGTCAACCTCGGACGGAGCGGAGCTAAGTTCCTGCTCGCGCTCAGCAGCGCCGTAGCGCGCGCGCATCATTGCAACGGAGAGGATGCGCAGACAGGACGGCATGACGGCGGCAAAACCGAACGCCCCCGAGGTCTGGTCCTGGAAAAGAGCGTCGAGTTCCCGGCGGAAATCGGGCAGTTCGCCCGGCTGGAAGACAGGAGGGCCGCCGCCGGTCACGGAGCGGAAATAGACGTCCCGTAGATAGGAAGGGGAGACATCGAAATGGGCATAGTAATAGATCACCGTCTCCTCCGGCATGCATTGGGCGCTGCACAGGGAGTAGGGTTCTATGAGCAGGCTCCCGCCCGGAGAGACGACGTGCTCGCCAAAGCGCGTTGTGATCCGGGTCTTTCCGCAGAGCATATAGATAAAATCGAAATCTGTGGTCATGAAGTCGTTGACGACGGCTGTTTTTTGCTGGCGGAACACGCCGAACGAGTTGGGCGTCAGCGTAATCCGATCGATGAAATCGGCCATGTCGTCGGTGCTGACACGCCGCATAAACCGAAACAGATCGTTGGACATGGCTCCTCCTGAATTGCACAAATCAATATGTTAACAGAATAACACACCGGCTCCATCAGGGAAATATGGGGGCTTAAATCAAATTGAAATATACATGATCGGTCAAGAAATGTGTATATCCCAAATTTGTCGGGCGGGATAAGATAATATTTGTGAAGCGCTTCTCAAATTTGCCGTACTATCTTGGAGGGAACATGAAAAAACATAGAAGTTTGTGCCTTCTTCTGGCGCTGATGATGCTGCTTGCCGCCTGCGGCGCGCCCGCCGCGCCCGCGGAAACCGCAATTCCGTCGCCGTTGCCGGCGGTAACCGCGGTAGCCCCTGAGACGGGTTACGCCGACGGCATATACGAGGGGGCCGCGGCAGGAATGGGCGGCGAGCTGACCGTCTCGGTGACCATAGAGGGCGGCGGGATTGCGGCTGTGGAGGTGCTCTCCCACAGCGAGACGCCCGGCATATCCGACCCGGCCATTGCGGAGATCCCCGTCAGCATCCTGAAAAACGGATCCCCCGATGTGGATACCGTATCCGGCTGCACGGTCACAAGCAAAGCCATCAAAGAGGCGGTGGCCGTTGCGCTCTCCAAAGCGGACGGCACCTATGTGGAACCTGCTGGGGAAAGCGCCGTCCCCGGCCAAGCGGACGTTGTGGTGATCGGCCTGGGTTTTGCCGGGATGAACGCCGCAATCGAGGCGGCCAACCAGGGCGCTGACGTACTGGTGCTGGAAAAAAACGATTCACGCGGCGGCTCCCTGCGCCTTGCGGGCGGTACCCTCTCCGGCGCCTGCACCAGAATGCAGGCCGAGGCGGGCATCGAGGACTCCCCGGAACTGTTCTATGAGGAGATCGTCTCGAGAAATGAGGGGATTGGCGGCGAGGCCAACTATACGCCGGATGTGGCAATGTATTACTGCCAGCATTCCGGCGAGGCGGTCGACTGGCTTGACAGCCTGGGCTGCGATATGGGGGAGCGCACAGTGGGCCAGCCTACGCTCTATCAGCCCATGAAGGTTGCGCGGGTATATTCCACCGGCAGCAGCGCCAGCTACCTGGAGAAGGTGGGCGAACTGCTTGATGCGCAGGTTGAGGAAGGCAGCGTTACTGTGTGCTATCAGACAAAAGTAACCGGGCTTGTCCAGCAGGCGGATGGCAGTATCACAGGTGTGCGCGCAGTCGACGAAAACGGCACGCAGCATACCGTTGAGGCGGGAGCCGTCATCCTCTGTACGGGCGGCTACGGCCACAGCGAGGAACTGCTCAAGGAGTTTAATTTCCAAAATGTGCTGACAACGGCCCCCGCCGCCAATACGGGCGACGGCCATATCTTTGCGCGCGATGCGGGCGCGGTACTCAAAAACATGGACTACTGCTCCACCTACGCGGGCGGCCTCTACACCTCCACCTCCGGGTTTGTGCGCACGCGCTATATCCGGATCAAGGATTTCCCCTATATGATTTTCGTCAATGCGCAGGGCAGCCGCTTTGTGGACGAGCTGGGGAATGAGGATGGAACGGACTACGACGAGATCGTGTCATGGTGGAAGAAGGGCGACAACACCGTGTTCATCGTGTTTGACCAGGCCATGGTGGACGAGCTCAAAGCGATGGAGAAGCCCATCATCCAGGGCGACGCCGATTGGAGCAAGTTTGAGGCCGCGCTTGAGGAGGCCGAGTCCGTGTTCCGGGGCGAGACGCTGGAGGAGGCGGCCCAGCGCGCGGGCGTGGATGCCGCGGGCCTTGCTGCTACCATTGAACGCTACAACGGCTTTGTGAAAAGCGGGACGGATGAGGATTTCGGCCGCACACGGCTGATGAAGGAGTTCACGGATGGCCCGTATTATATCCTTAAGACCATCCCTTATGTGATGATCACGTCGGGCGGCCCCGTGATGAACGACAAATGCCAGGTGCTTGACGGCACGGGCGAGCCCATCCCGGGTCTGTACCAGGCGGGCGAGATCGCGGGCAATGCCTGTGTAATCGGCCACACCACGCTGGGCGGAGTGAGCAACACCGGCTGTGTGGTGTTTGGAAAGCGGGCGGGAGCCTGCGCCGCTGAATATGCGAAGAAATAAACCCGGACGGAAAACGGGTGGGGAGCGGAATGCTCCTCACCCGTTTTTCATTGGGCTGGCCGCGCGCCCTGCCTGCCCCCATAAGATAAATGAAAGCGGCGGAGCCGCCCGCCCCGCCGCTGTCTGCTATGCATGGAGTTGCCCGTAGAACGGCGCAGCGGACGCCCCGCTACTCGCTCAAGAGCCTGATATAGTGATTGGCTTCCCGCAGAACATGGTCGGCCAGCAGGGGCAGGATAACCGAACGGATTTTGCATTCCTCAATGCCCCTGGTCCCGGCGGCCTTGAAGTCCCGGAATTTACAGGTTTCCGCCAGGGCTTCTTTTGTAAGGGTCTTGTCATGAGCGGTACGGCAGCTCTCCAGCAGGCGGGCATAATCCTCCGCGAAGCAGCCCGCAGTCTCGACCAATTCCTCCTCCGACGGGTCCAACAGACCCCGGATGAAGAGGGCATGCTCCATCATGATCTGGTTCCAGAACATTTCCATCTGGCCCATGCTCTGGGGATCCAGATCGCCGTCCTTCTCCAGCTGGCACAAATAATCCCGGTACAGCTTCGCCTCCCGCGTGATGTGCTCAATCAGCAGGGGATAATTCATGGTAAACATCCGTCCGCACAAAACGTTGGAAAGGACCTGTTCCTTCAGGGTGATGAGGCCATCCAGCAGGTGGGACGCGGTCCGGTTGAGGGATTGAACCTGGCCGTACAGTTTGGGGTTCGCAAAGTTGCAGCTGTTGCAGTTGCGGAAGCGCAGAAGCGATTCACGCGCAGTAATGCTCTGATTGATGTCGAGGCCTGTGAGGCATTCCGTCTGCTGTTCGGCACGGGCGGTGAAGGGGGTGAACAGCTCTCCGGAGGTCAGGACTCTGCGGCTGACAATACCATCGCTTAAAGCGACAGCCTGGGAGAGCACGTCCTCAAATCCCTGCTTAAAGTGTTCCGCCCGTTTCGTGAAATCAGCGTTCGCAGGGGTGAAAGCGGCCATGAGAAACAGGGAGTGTTCCTTCATGATCCGGGCAAAAAACAAATGGAGTTCTAAAGATAGAACTACAAAACGATCATTTTTGTGCATGGTGTCAATCTCCATTCTTTCAGAATGATGTCGTACCTCATTCTATGAGAAATGTGCTGGTAAGTTGCGGAATTCCGTGGGGTGTTTTTATGAAGCGGTGGAAGGGATGAAAGGGGTGCGTTTTACAGAAATATGGTGCCAATGACGAACTGTACAGCAAATTCAATCCGACAGGTTGGGAGAATAAGAGTTGAATGAATGAAACGGTCATTGCAGTCCCTTGTCTTTGAAGAGCACAGCCGTTGGTTCTATCGCGGGTGTACTGACCGCAAATGAGATGACAAATTACCGCATAGAGCAGCTTAAAAAAAGTGGAAAAACACAATCAGGTGATAACCTGCGTTTATGAACTCGAAAAGCACGAAGCGATTGTGGATGAAGAAATATCCGTGGTAATCATAGAATATCGGACTTGGAAGAATTCCATAAATAATATGAGTCCCTGTTCGCTTGAAACGCGGCAAATAGTCCACTATACTGAAACCAACGGAAGCCATCGAGCCTATCTGTCCTGCATGGAACACATGCGTAACATGGTGGTTCATTTGAGAGCGCGGCAGAGGCCGCGGCTTTTTAAACTATGATGAAAGCGGCGGGGAGACCCGCCGCTTTTTTGTGTGCAGCTATCGAATGATTTTATTTGGGTTGCCGAACGAGGCGGACTGTAGGTTTTTTGAATAGCATATATACAAGAAAAAGCCCCTAATTTAGGGGCTTTAATGTGGTCGAGGTGACAAGATTTGAATTTCAAACTCAATATTCCAACGGGCAATAATGCGTGATTTTTAACCGTATGTTCGCTATGTTACGGCTTGATTTGTCCATATCGTACATAAGTGGGCATTCCCTATATCGGCCTAAAGGGTAATTTAAAGGGTCAGGATTTCGGCTGCACCCCTTTTATGAACCGCTCCATTCGTGCCGCGCTCTCCTGCCTCATGTGGTCGGTAACGTGGCCGTACACATCCAGCGTAAAGGCCGCTGTATGGTGCCCGAGCGTCTCCTGAACGGTCTTTACATCGTCCCCAGATTGGAGAGCCGCCACGGCGTAGGAGTGACGCAGATCGTGAAAACGGGCTTCTGGCATGCCGATGGAAGCGACAAGGCGCTTGTACTCCTTTGACACTGTGTTGTGGGCCAAATGGCGGCCTAATTCATTCGTGAATACCAGATCACCAAGGGCCGGGTCAGTCTGCCAGAGACTCCCGGCTTTTATGCGTTGTTCAGCCTGTTCCCTCTTGTGGGCTTTCAATGCCTGCATGACAGAGGGGGCAGGGGTGATGCGGCGCGGTCTATCGTTTTTGAGAGGGGCAAGTGTGTACTCCTTTGCGCCTCCTCTGGGCATTTGAAGCTGTCTATCAACCAGAAGAGCCCCCTTTTCAAAGTCTATGCACTCCCAACGGAGGCCCAGAATCTCGCTTTTCCGCATCCCTGTAAACAGATCCACGAGGAAGAGGCACTCAAAGCGGCTCCCCCGAATGGCTTCAAGGAACAGGCCGATTGCGGTATCGTCCAGGGGCACAATTTCCCGCTTCTCCATGCGGGGAAGGGTTGCGGCGTCCGATGGGTTGTAGCGAATCAAGCCCAGCTTTACAGCTTGATTTAAGGCCTTGTGAAGTACTCCGTGAATGCATTTGATAGTCTTGGGGGAGAGCGGGGGCTTGTCCCCTCTGTCGCGTCCCAGGGAATTGTAATAGGCTTGTATAACTACGGGAGAGAGGGAGGACAGCTTGACAGCGCCCAGGCCGGGGACAAGATAGGCGTTGATCGTGCCCTTATAGCAGTTCGCAGTGCTGGCCTTGACTCCGTTCATATATTCCGCGCTCCAGGTCTCCAACCACTGTTTAACAGTCAATTTAGAGGGCGCGGTATAAATGCCATCATCTAGGGCGACGGCGGCTTGCTGGAGCTTTTGGCGCACTTCCTTCTGTGTTTTGCCGTAAACGCTGCGCTGCACCTGTTTGCCGGTGCCCGGGTCGCGGCCTACGGTGAAACGCGCCTCCCAACGCCCATCTGGGCGCTGCCGGATGGTGCCGCTGCCCTGGGCGGCGCGGGTTGCTTTTCTTGCCATGCTATTGTCTCCTCTCCTGTGGGTATTCGTCATGGATGGCGGATGGGGTTGCGTTTCACCACCCCAAGTCTAGGCTATTCCCCGAAACGGGATATCCCGTTTCGTATGCCCGGAATTGGATTCCGGGCATCTGGTACGTAACGAAACGTGACCCACCCGGCCCTTTGGGGGTGTCGGTTAAACCGACACCCCGGTGGGTTACCAATAAGCACCCACCGCCGCGCCATGGATGGCGAATGCCCTCATTTCAATTGAGGGCTATTTGCCGTCTGGCTTGTCGGGAATAAAGACGCGCTTGCCGTCGCGGATAGCAACGGATCCGTCGCCTTTACCATAGACTTCATCGGCGTAAGATTCCCGGATGTGCATTGGGTCTGCGCATAACGCCTTAATATAGGCTGTGCCGTTTTGCTGCCACTCAAATTTTAAGGAATCAAAATGGTCAAGCATTTCCGCACGGTTAGCAGCCACAATACTTTTTGCCACTTCTTCCTTATTGGTTATCTCCTTGTCCGTCCGCCGGGCTGTCAATATGAGATCATCCACAGGAAGAAGATCAGTCAGGGGAACCCCCAAAGCGTCCGCTATCCGCTGGAGGGTTTCAAGTTTGGGAGAAATAGCCCCGCTTTCATATTTCGAGATTACAGCGCGTTTTACATTGATTGCGCTGGCTAGCATTTCTTGTGTCCAGCCCTTTTTCTTGCGGGCCGACCTGATGGATTCCATATTGCGACCTCCTTATTTTATACTTATTGTATCCCGAAAGGAACATAATTGCAAGAATTGCTAAAAAAGTTCTTGACAGTAACGCGAGCAGAGTTTAAAATGTTCTTGTAAGGAACGGAGGTGAAAAAATGAAGCTGAATGCAATCAGGCTGGAGACCTTCCTTGCCGAACGTGGCATGACGAAGGCGGCCCTGGCAAATAGGAGCGAAATCTCACGGCAGAGCCTATCTACCATCATTCGCCGGGGCACGTGCGAACCGCGCACCCTGGGCAAACTGGCCAAAGCCCTGAATGTCCCCGTGGAAGAACTGCTGGAGGAGGTGTAAAAGATGTTGAGCCGACAAGAAAAAGAGACCGTCATTGTGTTCAATGAGGAAGAACCCCTAGCAACGGTGAGCACTTTCAATTCTTCGATAATTACAAGGCTTTCCAAGCTAGAAGGGGCGGTTTTGATGCGCGAATACGACGAAGGCGAGAAGCGCTTTACTATCCCTAAAAACTGGATTCGGTTTAACCCGCCGCGCAAACTTGAATTGAGCGAGGAGCAGCGGGCAGAACGGGGGCGGCGGCTAAGAGAAGCAAGACGGGTGTAATTCTTATTTGGACGCTGTTCCTCATCGGGTGCGGCGTGGCAATGGGCCTCTCTGTGGGCCTGTGGTTAGGGAAGAAAGGAGCGAGAAAATGCAGGAAGTAGCGTGTATCACATATACCGCGCCGGAGCTGGCGAAGGCGCTGGGCATCTCCATAACAGGGGCGTATAACCTCATGAACTGCGAGAGCTTTCCTTCCTTCCGGATCGGCCGTAAGCCTGTGGTTCGGAAGGAAGCGCTGGAAGAGTGGATCAAGGAACAGGAGGAGATGAAAAAAGAATGGCGGTGAGGGAGGCAATCCGGGCGGCGGTGTCGGGGTGGCCGCCCCAGCTGCTGGAACAAAGGCGTTGGGTGTGCTGGCGCAAGGTTCCCAAGCAGGGCGGCGGGTTCTCCAAGCCCCCCGTCGATATCTCATACCCCAGGGGGGACAAGGTATACCCCGCCAATATCCGGCGCGGCGCGGTCTACAAGAGCGGCCAGCCCAAGCCTGTATGCCTCTACACCTTCGCCCAGGCCATGGCGGCCCTGGAAAAGGGGATATGCGACGGCGTAGGCATTGCGACAGGGGACTTCGGCGGCCTCCCCCTCTGTGGGATTGACCTGGACGGCGTATTTGACGAATCCGGGGCCGTCCTCCCCGAATGGGCCGAGGCTATAGCTGTGATTGCCCAGACCGGATACAGCGAAATTTCACCGTCTGGGCGGGGGCTGCGGGGCTTGGCCCTGTGCCGCAAGCCGGAGGGATACCGGGAAAAAGCGGATGTAAACGGGCATGATGTGGAAGTTCGTTTCGACGGCCACTACATGACCCTCACGGGCGACCGGCGCAGGGCGACCGCGCCGCTCTCGGATGACGCTACAGCGGTCCAGTGGATCTGTGAGCGGTACTTAAGGGACAAGCCCACAGGAGGGGCTTCTAAAGTTTCGGATTCGCCGCCTGACTTCCTCTCCGTGGGCCTGGAGCGGGACGGGGCCTTGCGCCGGTATTGGGCCGGGGACTTCGACGGCGGCGATGAGTCGGCCAATGACCTAGCCCTTATGAATAAGCTGGCCTATTGGTGCAATCGGGATATTGCCGCCATGGTCGAGGCGTTCCGGGCCTCCCCCTACGCCCAGGGCAAGGACGAGGCCCACGCCCGCAAGCTCGACCGGCGGGACTATCTCCAGCGGACGGCAGAAAAGGCGGCGCAGGACTGTAAGGAGACCGCCCAGGAGCGAAACGAACAGTATCAGGCAACACGGGGGAAAAGGGACTTTGAACAGAT
>JAHZEH010000001.1:16936-25641 GCA_019421925.1 Clostridia bacterium | reverse complement strand
CCGCCGGACGACGGGGACTTGCCCGCCGGGGTGAGCTGGGCCGGGGAGGCCGTGGAGCGGGTGAAGAAGGAGAAGCCCAAGGCGAGGCTTATTAAAGCTTCGGATATTCCGTATGAACCCCCTAAATGGCTGATTGCCCCATACTTCCAGCGAGGGAAAGGGACACTTGTGCAGGCAGACAATGGCGTAGGAAAAACAGCATTTTCTTGTGCTATTGCGGCGCATGTTTCCAGCGGAAGGCCAATCCTGGAAAGTGTCGTAGAGACCCCGGGTGATGTCGTCATGATCTCGGTGGAGGACGACTTGCCTATCTTGCGCGGCAGAATAGAGGCAGACGGCGGCGACTTAGATAAATGCCACCTAATGAGCAACGCCGGAGGTCTGACGTTCAATAGCCCCGAAGTTGAAGCGGCAATTCAGGAAGTACATGCCAAGCTAATCATCTTTGATCCGGTTCAGTGTTCTTTAGGACCTAAGGATGATATGCACAGGGCCAACGAGACCCGCCCGGAGCTGGCGAAGTTTTTTGATATGTGCTCTCGAAACGACTGCTCGGCTTTGATCGTCTCGCACATGGGTAAGGACGGCATGGGGAAAAGCGCCGTCAATCGGGCGCTAGGTTCCGTTGATATCCCATCTGCGATGAGAAGTATCCTACAGGTTACCCCTAATCCCGATATCGAAGGCGAAAATATTGCAATCCATATCAAATGCTCCAATGCTCCCAAAGGGAGAAGCATTGTCTACGTGATCGGGGATCGGGGCGGGGTTGAATGGATTGGCTATAGCTCAATGACAACAGATGATTTAAGCATTGTCAGGCAGAGAAAAGAGCGCGGCGTGGATTATGGCACAGAACCATTGGTACAGGTGTTTCGCCAGCTAATAACGGACAGGCCCGGAGGCGGTTTCTGGTCTTATGCGGAATTGAAGGAAGCGGGCATGCACATTCTTGGATTTCCTCCATTCTCTTCAACTACCGATCTTAAAGCCAAGCTGAATAGTTCATTTGCGAAAGAGATTCAGCAAAAGGACGGTTTAATCATTACAAGTGGGCACAAGCAAAATGGGGAACGGGGCGTGCGTATTGAGCAGTACAAGCCGCCGGAAGAATACCAAGTCAGCGCCAAGGGTGACGCATGACCACAGAGAAAAAAGAGTGTATACTTCGTCCCTAAACGTCCCTAAGTTAAAGTACATAACAATAGGGACGATAGGGGACGATAGGGGACGGTTGATTAGAAAATAGGGACGATAGGGGACGAAATATATATTACTTCTCTGTACGCGAGGAGCGCCAACCCCCCTCCCCCTAGTGTATAGTGTTTCTCGTGTCTCTCGTGTCTGAGGGAGACACGAGAAACACGCTAGACACGGAAAACACTAAAAACACTTACCACTATAGGAGGGGAAAACGCATTTTATTCCCTCCCCCCCCCCCCGTGGGATTGAAACCCAAAGAGGGCTGGTGGGCATACAGCCATATCCACAAGGGGGATATCCGCCCGCCGGAGCAACAAAAACTCCTCCGATAGACCCACCCTCCCAATGGTAATTATGATAAAAAACCTAGATAAATAGGGGGTTCTACCATAATTACCAAACTTTATTTACGTGGTAATTATGAGGAGAGAAGCCCCCCCCTGTGGGTTCTCATAATTACCAATGAAAATTATGGTACAAGCCCCTAAATTAGGGCATTTCCACCATAATTACCATGAGAGTAGGGGTGTATCGGGGACGCGGTAATTATGACAACCAGAAAGGAGCACAGCACATGAAAGAAATCATCACGGCCATGCTGGAGCAGTTGAGCGAGGAACAATTGAGGGTTGTATTCTGTTTTCTGCGCGCGTATGTGGGAGGTGCGGAATGAAAAAAGTCATCTACGCAGATCTGCCGGAAGGCATCCTTGAAGTTGAGATCGACGGTATACGCGTCATCAATCGTAACGCAAGAACGGAGGAGAAGAAATGAGACGGGTATTCGTATCCCTAGACCGCCTGGAGGACGTCCGCTATTTTGCTTCGACCCAGCTCCCCGGCGTGCTCATCATCAACACAAACGCGAAGCCTGGGACGGTCTCCAAGCTGCACAGGCTTGGCGTGCTTTCAGATGACGCGATCGAGTTTCTCATGCGTAAGATATGTGAGCCCCAAAAAAAGGCCCTCCAGCGCGGCAACGCTGAAAGGGCCCAGGAACATAATCCATTATATTATACCCCGAAAGGAGCGCCCCATGTCAACTAAAATTCACGCATCCGTCAGAAATTCTCGGGAACTCCCCTTCATCACCAACATGCTACGCCCTCTAACCGGCATAAAGGGGGCCCGCTTCAAGGGTTCGAGCAAGGACGGACAGACCTGGCACCTGTATATCGACGTGCCCGATATCCCCCAATCTGAGCCCGAAGGGGCTGTTAGCGGTACGGATTTGGAGCATAGGGAACCCGGAGAGCCAGAGAACTGGGGAGATTGAGGGTAGACACCCCCTTGACTAAAGATCAAGGATGGTCTATACTAAAAATGCAAGCAAAAGAAGTACCGCAACTTCGGTTGTAAGCCTTTACAGGGCGTGGGAAGATGGCTTTCAGAGCTGTTTTCCCACGCCCTTTTTGTTTGTTAATCAGCCCATCCGGGCGTAAAACGGAGGTATTTCATGGAACAGAACAACAACCCTATTCAGAACGAGGGGGAACGCACCTTTACCCAGGACGATGTAAACCGCATCGTAGGAGAGCGGCTTTCCAAGGAGAAGGACAGGGCCGCCGCCGAGCTGGCAAAGAGGGAGCAGGACTTGCATGCGCGGGAGCTGCGCATCACGGCAAGGGAAAAGCTGGCGGAAAAGGGCCTCCCTGTGGAATTGCTCGAAGCCCTGAACTGTACCAGCGAAGAGGCGCTTGACAAAAGCGTCAATCTGATCTCTGAACACCTAAAAAAAACGGCCCCACCCATTTTTACGGGAAAAGTGCCCTACTCCCCTGATGTGAAAGAATCGGGGGACAGAGGTATCCGGCGGGCTATGGGGCTGAGATAGAAAGGATGAAAGGCCAATATGGCAATCAATCTTGCGACAAAGTTCGCGCCCTATACAGATGAACAATTTACTACGGAGAGCAAAAAAGCCCTCCTTACTAACCAGGATTTTGACTGGACGGGGGCCCATACGGTCAAGATTTACAAAGTGAGCACTGCCGCCATGAACGACTACGGCCGCACTGGTCCCGCTTCGGGGAATTGGAGTTGTTACGGTCCCCTTGCCAACCTGAACGCGACGACAGAGGAAGTCACTCTAACAAAAGACCGTTCATTCATTTTCAGCATTGACAAGCTGGATATGGATGAGACTGTCAGCCAGCTCGCCGCCGCTTCGGCTCTGGCCCGCCAGACCCGTGAAGTGGTCATTCCCGAGGTGGACACATATGTCTATGGCGTGATGTGCACAGGAGCGGGAACCAAGCCCACGGCGAAAGCGCTGACCTCCTCCAACATCTATACTGAGATACTGGCCGCATCTCAGACGCTGGACGAGGCTGAAGCGCCCGAATCGGGCAGGGTGTTGGTAGTAACCCCCGCAACCTATCTTCTCATGAAGCAGTGTAAGGACATCGTAATGGAGACCGATGTGGGCAACGATCTGCGTTTGAAAGGCGTTATCGGCATCCTGGACGGTATGACGGTGCAAAAAATCCCCGCTGCCCGCCTGCCAGAGACCTTCGGCTTTATGGTGGCCCACCCCTCCGCGACAGTGGCCCCCACTAAGCTGGAGGATTTCAACATCCATGAAAAGACCGTGTACAACAGCGGCGCGGTTGTGACAGGCCGAATCTGCTATGACGCATTCGTGCTGGACAACAAGAAAAAGGCAATCTATTATCAGGCTCAGCCGGTATCTGGGGGTTAAGCCGTGATAGAGGGAGAGCGGCTTATTTGTCCCCTCATACGGTGTAAGTGCGTGGGGTGTGAATGCGAGTGGTGGGGAGGCATACACGCTATGTGCTTGGTACCAGCGGCAGGGCTTAACCAGGAGTTTATTATTGACCAGTTGTCTGAATTGGGCAAACTGCTGAATAAGGGACTTAGAGCGTAGGGGCCGCAAGGCCCCTTGCTCAGAGGGGGAAAGCATGAGCAACGAGGAACTTGTCAAACGCATCCAGGCCGGGGAGACAGAGCTGCTATCCCAGCTTATGGAGCAGAATCGGGGAATTGCGGCCATACTCGCGCGGCGGTATCTCCCGGCGGCACAGCGCAACAGGGGTGTGGACTTCGACGACCTCATGCAGGCCGCTGCGCCGGGCCCATATCATGGAGGAAATCGGCGGCTACATCGAGACGGCCAACTGAGAACCTGGGCGAGGAGAGAAAGGGAGAAGCATGAAAACAGTAGACAAACTGCTATATGAGGCAAAAAAGAAGCTGGGGGGCATCGCCCTGTATTTTCTGGAGGATACGGGGAGCGGTTGGGAAATGCGCTGCGCATTGCCTGGTGAGAGGCGCAGGGTTGAATCTTATGGGACGCTGGAGGAGGCGCGGGCCGCCGTCCAGGAAAGGATGGGAGAACTGCCCCCCAATTGGGAATGCCTGGTGATAATAGACGATTGTGGAGAGGAGGTATCCAGTGAGACGGCGGATGAAGCTAACCACGCCGGGGGAGGTACGCAAGGCGCTGTCCCGTGTGGCTAATATGGTGCTCAATGATGAGCTGGAGCCCAAAGCGGCCAACAGCATTATTCTGGCTTGCAATGCTATCTTGGGGGCGCTCAGGACGGACGATTTAGAGAAGAAGCTGGCTGAATTGGAGTTGCTTTTAAAGGGATGAGGGTTTGACCCTTGGAATAATCTGTAAAGGGTATTTTAAAGGGTCAAACATTGGAGCGAATATAAGAAAAAGCCCTGAAATACTACGTTTCAGGGCTTTTGTTATGGTCGAGGTGACAAGATTTGAACTTGCGACCTTCTGGTCCCGAACCAGACGCGCTACCAAGCTGCGCTACACCTCGGAGACAGCCCGATATGCAGCCCGAGCGGCCGCCCCGAGGGCCAGCGGAAAAAATGGAGCCAATGGCAGGATTCGAACCTGTGACCTGCTGATTACGAATCAGCTGCTCTACCGACTGAGCTACATTGGCATGTGTTTAATCCCGACACCATGACATTATAGCACAGAGGAAAACGCCTGTCACTACTTAATTCAAAAAAATCGGGGAGGAATGGCAAAGCGGGCGCTGCCGGCATAGGATATGTTACCCGAAAAAAACTGAAGGGGGAATTGGTTTTGAAAAAAGTTGCAGTATGGTTGCTGGCGGCGCTGCTTTTGTTCAGCCTTTGCGCATGTGGCCAGAGCGGCCTGCGCAAGGTCAATGTCAACGAGGTGACCCATTCCGTGTTTTATGCCCCGCAGTATGCGGCGATGGCTCTGGGCTTTTTTGAGGAGGAGGGGCTTGAAATTGACCTGGTGAACGGCGGCGGATCGGATAAGAGCATGACGGCGCTTCTCTCCGGTGACGCCGACATAGGCCTCATGGGGCCGGAGACCGCAGTTTACGTATACAACCAGGGCAAGGAGGACCACCCCATGATCGTGGGGCAGCTCACCAAGCGGGACGGTTCCCTGCTGGTTGGGCGGGAGAAGGATGACGGCTTTGACTGGCAGTCCCTCAAGGGGAAGACCATCATTGGCGGACGCAAGGGCGGGATGCCACAGATGACGCTGGAATATGTGCGCAAGCTCAACGGCCTCACGCCCGGCACGGACGGCAATGTTCGCACGGATGTACAGGTTAACCTCATGGCGGGCGCGTTTGAGGGCAGCGACGCTGAGTTCGTCACGCTCTTTGAACCTACGGCCAGCCTGTGCGAACGGGAGGGCAAGGGTTATATCGTGGCGGCGGTGGGCGCGCAGTGCGCCGATCTGCCCTATACCTGCTATATGGTGCGGCCGGAGACGATTGAGAAAGATGCGGATATGGTTCAGGGCTATCTGAATGCGGTGGCCAAGGGGCAGGCGTGGGTGCTCTCCCACACGCCCGCGGAGGTGGCGGAAGTGATTGCGCCCCAGTTCCCTGATTCCGATGAGGAGCTGCTAAAGACGGTTGTGGAGAACTATCAGTCCATTGGCGCGTGGATGGCCGATCCGGTTCTGACGCCCGACGCCTTCACCATGCTCCAGGATATCCTGGACGATGCGGGTGAACTGACCGCGCGGGTTCCCCATGAGGATTTGGTCAACAACACATTTGCGGAGAAGGCCAGGGACAGCGTTCAATAGTACAGAGGGATGGAAAACGGCGCACCGCTTTGCGGTGCGCCGTTGTTATGCCGGGTCGGGTTATTTCTCCTGGGCCGCGCTGCTGCCGGCGATCTTGCCAAAGACGTTGATGTCCGCGATGGCGTTGCCGCCCAGGCGGTTGCCGCCGTGAATGTCGCCGGTGACCTCGCCTGCGGCGTAGAAGCCGGGAATGGGTTCGCCGCTCCCGCCGATGACGCGGCACTCAGAGTCGATCTTGAGGCCGCCCATGGTGTGGTGCACGGTGGGCATACGCTTGCCCGCATAGTAGGGGGGATTGCCCAGTTTCTGGTCATAGGTAGTCAGGCCAAATTCGTCCTCGCCGCCGTCCACAATTGTGTTATAGGCGTCAATAGAGGCCTGGAGATTGGCGGCATCCACCTCCATGAGGGCCGCCAGCTCCTCCACGGTGCCGGCCTTGAGGGTCTTGCCGATGGACACCTCGTTTTCAATCTTGGTGGAACCTGCGGGATAGCGGGTGGCGTCGGCCACAACCCACATGAAGCCGCCGGGCTGGGCATAGGTGGCATTGACCATCACGTCCCTGCGGGCGTCCTCCGCAACAAAACGGTTGCCCTCGCTGTTGACAAAGATCTTGTTAAGGCCGGAGGTCTTGGGATCAATCATCATATTGCCGTCCAGATAACCGTTGGGATGGAGCTGGATGAGGCCCATGTCCACCAGCTGCGCGCCCGCAGCCAGACCCATGGTGATGCCGTCGCCCTGAGCCGCGGGATTCTGGTTGGAGCAGCCGATGGAGCTGTCCAGGTTGTCCCACTGCTCGTTGTACTTCTGGCGCATCTCCACGTTGGCTCCAAAGCCGCCCGTAGCCATGACAACGCCTTTATTCGCCTTGTAGGTGATGGCTGCGCCGTCCTTCGTGGCTTTGACGCCGGTCACACGGCCGTTTTCCACGATCAGTTCGGTGGCCCTGGTGTTGAAGTGGATGTCTATGTTGTCGTTCTCATTGACATAACCCTCGTAGACGATGACGGAGGCCAGGCCGTCGGAGAAGTAGTCCTTGGTTCCGTAATGACTGCGCTGCCAGATGGCGCCGGTGGCCATGCCCAGCTTCTCCTGGAAGGTTACGCCCAGGCTCTCCATCCACTCCACCGTGGGCAGGGCGTTTTCGCACAGGGTGGTGATGAGGTCGGGGTTGCCCATGTAGTCGCCGCCGTTGTAGGTCTGGAGCATATGGAGCTCGGCGCTGTCAAACAGCCAGGTGTTGCCCGCAGCCACATGTTCGTCATACTGGGCCCGGATGGTCTTTTGGAGTCCGGCCTCATAATCGTCCTGGGGCTCCTTGTCCAGCAGCTTGAGCAGGGCGGCGCGGTTGCTGTCCGTCATCTCGGTCAGCTTGGAGCGCTCCGGGTCGGCGGCGTTGAAAGCTCCGCCGGAGAAGGCGGTGCTGCCGCCCGTCATGCCCAGCTTTTCCACCACCAGCACGCTGGCGCCGCTCTGATGGGCGGAGACAGCGGCGGCCAGGCCGGAGCCGCCCGCGCCGATGACAATGACGTCGGCCTCATAGGCGGCATCCTGCTCGGACTCCTTTTCAGCGGGGGTCTGGAGCAGGGAGACGTCCGCGCCCGCCTGGGTGAGGCAGTCGGTCACGGCGCTGATGACGGCGCGGCCGCAGAAGGTGGCCCCTGTCACGGTGTCCACCGCAAGGGACTGCTGGGCCACAATGGCCTCAGGGACCCGGTTGATGACGGCCTGAACGCCCGCGCTCTCAAAGTCCTCGGTGATGACGACAGAGAGGATGGTATCCTCATCCACCGTGGTCTCCACCGTCACGGGGCCGTTATGGCCGCCGGCGGTGGCAGTGTAGGTACCGGGGGTATAGGAGACGGCGGCAGCGGCAGGTTCCGCGGCCGGGGTGGGCTCGGGAGCCGCTGTCTGGGTGGGCGCGGGGGTGGGACCGGCCTCGGGGGCGCCGGCACAGGCGGCCAGAGAGAGGATCATACACAGGGCCAGGAGAAGGGAGAGGATTGACTTGAACTTCTTCATAACAGATTTCTTCCTCCAGTTCGTTCTGATCAGGGGACGCCCGCAGGCCCAAATGGAAGGCGGGGGGCGGAACTGTGGAAGAAGCGCTTCTTCACATGCCCAGTATAAATCCTATACCGCGTGTAGGGTCAACTATGAAAAATACAATCCTTTAAATTGGGGGCGGGCGGACGGGTTAGCTGAGACGTTGCGGCAACATCCCGGCGGCCTGCAAAAGCCTCCCCGGCCGTACCTGCGGTCTGCGGGCGCGGCTTTTCTGCTCAGATGTGTATCAATATCAATTCCGGGGACCGTCCAGGAAAACCTTGGGCATCACACTGCGGCGTTTACTCTGGATGTGTACGGCCATGTCACCGAGCGCATGAAACAGGAGAGCGCGGCGCGGATGGAAAACTTTATGAAAAGGCTAAAGA
>JAHZEH010000001.1:12930-16926 GCA_019421925.1 Clostridia bacterium | reverse complement strand
GCCCGGACAATAAGAAAAAGCCCCTAAAATAGGGGCTTTTTCTTGGCGGAGAGACAGGGATTCGAACCCTGGAACGGAGTTACCCGTTACACGATTTCCAGTCGTGCGCCTTAGACCAGCTCAGCCATCTCTCCATGTGGTCTTTCGGAGTGCGCGCTTAACGGCACATCAAATATTATAGAGGATGGGGTGAGGGTTGTCAATGCTAAATTTCGCGCGTTTTAAAGGGGCTGCCTGCCTGCGGCGCGGCCGGTGAACCCAATCAGCAGCCCGAGGATGCAGGAGGTCAGGGGGGAGAGGAGAAAGAGCGCCGCGGCAATAGGAGCGGTGAGCAGCGTTATGCGCAGGGCGAGCTGGGCGGTTCTCTGCCCGGGTGTGGCATAATCCAGCCCGATACTGGGGGAGGGCCGCCAGAGGCCGCCGTAATAGGCTCCGCCTCCCAGGCGGATACCGAGCAGCCCTGAGAAACAAGCCTGTGTCCAGGAGGCGGGGTTTGTCCGGGACAGGGGATTCTGCAGAAGCAGAACGGTAGCGCCGCCCCGCCAGTTGAGGCGCAGAATCCATCCGGACAGAAGGGCGAGGGCGGAGACGGCCCGGCCCGGCAGGAAAAGGGCATAGGAGGCGATGCGCCGGGGCAGCTCCCCCACAGGGTCAATGGATGCGCCGTCCGGCGTGATATGCCTGCCGCATTCTACAAGCGCCACAGCCCCGAAAGCCAGTGGGATCCCCAGGGTTCCGTAGCCGGGCATGGAGACGAGGGAACCCAGACCCAGGTAGAATAGGGGCAGGGCAAAGCCATAGCACAGGGCGAGGGCGAGCTCCTCACTGGCCACCCGGCACAGGCCGGATTCGGACAGGCTCTCCGTATCCCGCCTGGTCATTTGGGCGATGCGGGCGCGGGCTCCCTCCTTGTCGGAGGCGGCCAGGCTTTTGCGCACGGCCAGGGCGGTGGTAATGGGGGTACGCAGGTTGAGAAGGGAGTAGATCAGCGCAATCCGGAGGATGGAGGCGGCCAGAAGGGACCAGTGGTTCAGCAGCATGGGGATGCTCCAGGCGCCGAAGGCGCAGAGAACCCCCAAAAGGATACTGTAAAGCATACCCGTCTGCCGGGCCTGTTCTCTTTTTTGGAGCTGTTTTCCGAAGAAGCGGGAGAGCGCGCCCATCCCGTCCCGGAGATGGGGCAGGAAGCGGGGCTTGCCGATCAGGATCTCCAGAAGGAGGGCGAAAAGTATCTCCGCCCAGATAGGAAAGCCGAAAAGTGCGGCCTGTTCAAACCATGCGATCAAGGGAGCTCATCCTCCTTATCCAAATAATGCTAGTGTAGCACAAAAGCGTTGTCTTGTATGCGCTTTAGGTTATTGTCCCCCTATTTCTGTATCAACTGTCGCGTTTTGCGCATTGGCGGGTTGTGTTTCCAGTTTGTTCATGCTTTCTTCATGGAAGCACACTTTCATAAGGAGCCGATGATGGGGTAAGATGGGATGCGTAAAGGAGAGATGAAAATTGAAACGCTATGTTTGGAATAGAGCGGCGGCCCTTGTGTTGGGGCTGGTATTTTTGACGGGGTGCGGCGGCGGCCCCCAGATTGTGGGGGAGATCACGCCCAGGCCCACAGCCGCCCAGGAGCAGCAGCCCCTGCCCACGTCCAGCCCAACTGCTCTGGAGGAGGTTTCTCCCCAGGCGGAGGCCGAAGGAATAGAGAGCGTGGAACAGGCCATCCCCGTGATGCAGGCGGTGGCCCGTACGGCCTATTGCAGGGGGGAGGAGTTCAACGGCGCGCCTACGGTGGATTTTGCACGGGAGGCCGCCGCATATCTGCTCTGCAACAGCAGCGGATTGATGGATCTGAGCGGCACAACCCTCCAGACGGCTGAGGACGGCGCGACGCTGGCTCCCTCCGGCGCGGTACAAAAGGCGCTGGATGCCTGCTTTGTCCAGACGGGGGATTGGTCCGTGGAGGCGGGCGGATTCGCGGGAGGAGGATGTATGGACTACGACGGGGAGACGGGTCTGTATCGCATATCCCAGCCCGCCGGCTCTGCGGTGGCCTTTCATGTGGAGGACTGGCTGGATCACGGCGACGGTATTGCTATTGTTCTGCTCACGGGGATGGACGAGAGGAGCGGGGAGACAGTTGCCAGCGTTGAGATTACGCTGACCGCCGGAGAGGACGCCCCATTTGGATTGCAGGTGAGAGCGGTGACGCTGGAGGAAGAGGCGCCGGCCCACTGAGGTGGACAGTTTTAAATGGCCTGGTTTTTGAAAATTAAAAACATATCAATTAAAAATATTATCTGATTTGTTGAAGAATGATTGGGAATAATGATATAATTTTCCTGTAAACAGCGGAAGCTCCCGGCTCCGGGGCTGGGGGCCGCTTTGCCGCTTGATTTTGAAGGAGGAGCACTATGGGAAAATATGTCATCGGAATCGACCAGGGAACTACCGGCACGCGGGCTATTGCCTTCGATCACGACTCCAATATCCTTTCCAGCGCCTACTCTGAGTTTACCCAGTATTTCCCCCAGCCCGGCTGGGTGGAGCACGATGCCCAGGAGATTTATGACGTCACCATGGCCATGGTTAAAAAGTGTATTGACGACGGCGGCCTGGATCCCAGGGATTTGGTGACGATCGGTATCACCAACCAGCGTGAGACCACGGTGTTTTGGGATAAGCGGACCGGAAAGCCCCTGTGCCCCTCCATCGTCTGACAGGACTGCCGCACGGCCGACCGCTGCATGGAGATCGTGGAGAAGCTCGGGGATGAGATCTACGCCCGCCAGGGCTGCCTGTCCGTCACCAACATGACCGGTCCCAAGATCGAGTGGATTTTGAAAAACAATGAGGAGGTTCGCAAGGGTGTGGAGGAGGGCAATATCCCCTTCGGCTGGATCGACACCTGGCTGATCTGGAAAATGAGCGGCGGAGCGGCCCATATCGTGGATTACACGAGCGCTGCCGCCACGCTGATGTTCAACCTCACCACTATGGACTATGACGATTTGATGCTCCAGGAACTGGGTATCCCCCGTTCCATCCTTCCCAAGCCCGTGCGCACGGGGAGCTGCGTGGTCAATACCGACCCGGAGGAGTGCTTTGGTCTGACGGTGCCCATCGGCGCTTCGGCAGGCGATCAGAATTCCGCCACGTTTGCGCAGGCCTGCATTGAGCCCGGCATGATGAAAAACACCTACGGTACCGGCTCCTTTATGCTGCTCAACACCGGGGACAAGAAAATTACAAAAAAGGAGTGCGGCCTGTTTGTCGAGCCCCTCAACAATATAAACGGCGACCTCAAGTTCTGCCTGGAGGGATATGCCAACGTATCCGGTTCTGCCATCCAGTGGCTGAGGGATGGCCTCGGAATTGTTGCCAACGCCGCCGAGGCAGACAAGCTGGCAAACTCCGTACCGGACAGCGGCGGGGTATACTTTGTACCCGCTTTTGCCGGTCTGACCTCCGGAAACGATCCTTATGCCCGCGGTACCATCATCGGGATCACCCGGGGCACCACCAAGGCCCATATCTGCCGTGCTGCGGTCGAGGCCATGGCCTATCAGATGGCGGATGCCTTTGAGAGTATGGTGCAGGTTTCCGGTGTGCCCATCAAGATGCTGCGCGCCGACGGCGGCGGGGCCAAGAACGACCTGCTCTGCCAGTTCCAGGCCGATATCCTGGGAGTGCCCGTGGAACGCCCGGTTATCACCGAGACCACCTGCCTGGGCGCCGCCTATCTGGCCGGAATCGCCGTGGGATTCTGGAAGGACGAGGAGGAGGTCGCCGACCGGTGGCGCTGCGAGAGGCGCTTTGAGCCCCGCCTCAGCAAGGAGGAGAGGGAGGAACTGCTGGAGGGCTGGCGCAGGGCTGTCGGGCGCGCCTCCGGCTGGCTGAAGAAGTGAGCGAAGAACGAGGGGGAAATATGAACAGCCTTGCTTTCATCAATGCCAACGTGATCCCCATGGAGGGCTATGACCGGCACCGCGCGATCCTGAT
>JAHZEH010000001.1:9386-12920 GCA_019421925.1 Clostridia bacterium | reverse complement strand
CCGGTGGACGCCCAGGGGGCCACCATCCTGCCCGGCTTTTACGACTGCCACGCCCACACCACCTTAACGGGCTTTGGGGCCCTGGGGATCGACCTGTATGATTCCGGGGATATTGCCACTGTCCTGGAGCAGCTCCGGGAGGCGGACAAAACCTGGGAGCCTGGCCGGTGGCTGTTTGGGAAACGGCTGGACGAGTTCCGCCTCAGGGAGGGCCGTCCTCCCGTTATGGCGGAGCTGGATGCCATCCCCAGGCCGGTATTTATTTCGGACAGGGGCGGCCACTATGTGGCCGTCAACCGCCTGGCCTTTGACGCGCTCGGCCTGGACAAATCCGTCCGGGGCGTGCGGCTGGACGGGAGAGGCGAGCCCAATGGCCGCCTCCAGGACGACGCCAACAAGCTGGCTCGCTCCCGTTTCCCCTGGACCGATGAGCAGAAAGTGGAGGCCGTGCGATGGAGCGCCGGGCTGGCCGCCTCCAAGGGGATCACCACCATCCATGCGATGGAGGGCATGAACGCTGAGGATAAGCCGCTTCTGCCCCTGATCCTGTCAGCCCTGGAGCAGTTTCCGGTGGACATCTCGGTATTCTGGTCCTCTGAGGATTACCATGACCTGCTGGACAACGGCATCGACGCCTGGGGCGGGGATATCCTGCTGGACGGGTCCATCGGTTCCCGCACCGCCGCTTTCTCCGAAAAATACTGCGACGGGGATACCGCGGGCTACCTGAACTACACCGACGAACAGGTGGATCGGTTTGTGGACGACGCCCTGAAAAACGACCTGCTGATCAGCTTTCACTGTATCGGGGAGCTGGCCATCACCCAGGCCCTCAACGCTATGGAAAAGGGGCTGGAGAACAATCCGGAGAAGCGGGAGAGCGCCCGACTGCGTCTGGACCACTTCGGGTTCCCCACCCAGCGGGACATCGAAAGGGCCGCATCCTTGGGCGTGCGGGTCTCCTCCCAGCCCGCCTTCACCTATCTGCGGGGCGGCCCGGGCTCGGTTTACCGCAGCCGCCTGGGGGAGGAGCGGGAGAGGGGAGGGTATCCCCACCGCCGCCTGCTGGACGCGGGAATCTGCGTCGGCGGGGGTTCGGATTCAGACATCACACCCATGGACTCCCTCCTTGGGATCCATTCTGCCGTCAATCCACCCTATCCGGAGAACGCCGTCACCCCCTACGAGGCGGTGCGCATGTACACCATTGACGGGGCCCGGTGCGGCTTTGAGGAGGACCGGAAGGGCAGCCTCAAGGTGGGCAAACAGGCGGATCTTGTGGTTCTGGCGGAGGACCCAATGACCGTCGACCCAACCGCCATCAAGGATATCCGAATACTTATGACAATCCGAAGGGGAACCGTGATATTCGAGGCGGGCAAATAGTTTCCGGCCGCTCAAAGTCGGGGACTGGTAAGCTCCGCCGTGCCATTGGCGGCGGCCGCCAAGGAAAAAGAACTGGCAACCCATACAAAAAGCGCCCTTTGGGGCGCTTTTGCTTTTCATATGAGAGGGGTCAGGCCGGATCCACCCGTACCCAGACCAGCAGATAATAGAGCGGGGACTTCCCGGCGTTTTCAATGAAGAGAAGCCTTCCGCCGGTGCAGCTGGCGAAAGTATAGCGGTGATCCCTGGCATAGTCCAGAAGAGGCGAGAGGTCATCCGGGCAAAGGGAGAGAATGTCCCCCGTGGTGATGCAGGTACGGATGAAATGGCCGCCCGGCTGATAGTAGGCGTTCTCTCCCAGGGGGAGGCCGAACTTCTCCACGTAGTGAATCAGTGCGCCCGAGCCCACCTGCACGTCGTATGGCTCCCTGCCCCGCCTGCCCTGGAGCTCCTCCAGGGGGATGGTGGCAGACACATAGGTGAAGGGGAAATGCTCCACCCACTGATCGAGCTGCTGGCCGGTGAGGAAGCCCTCCCGGCGGTTGAGGACGCTTACCGCCCAGGTGGGCGGGCCGTCGAACTCCTCCACCTGTCCCAGGATGCGCACCCCGCAGCTGGCGTAGACGCGGGTCTCGTGCATGCGCGCCAGCTCCAGCCGCAGCATCTCCAGCTGTTGCTGAAGGGCGGCCTCCCGTTCAGCCAGGAGATCGTTATACGCTCCAATGCTCAGGGAGTGGTAGGAGTTCTTGATAAAATCCAATGTCATGTCGTAGGAGCGCATCTCCCGAGTGAGAAGTACGGTGAGCGCGTCGTCCGCCGTATAGTCGTAATAGCCGTTGCTCCGCATCACCGGATGGAGCAGACCCTGTTTACGGTAGTGCCGGATGGTCTCCGTGGTCACTCCAATGGAGTCCGCCAGCTTCTGAACGGTGACTTTCATCGACTTTCTCCCTTTCTGTGAAAAATTTATTGACTCTGTTGCTACCCCATAGTATAGCATGAATTTTACAATCACATGTGAGAGGAACGTGTGATGAGTGATAAAAAAGAAAGGAAGAGAAGACATGAAACAGAACAAAATGAGATCCCTTCTGGCGCTGATGCTGTGCGCCCTGCTGTGCCTGACGGCCTGCGCGGGCGGACAGAGCGCCGAACCCATCCCCGAGATTACCGGAGCCCCCGAGGCCACTCCGGCCGCAACGGAGGCGCCTGCCAGCCAGCCCGAACAGACGGGCATGACCCCCGGCGATTATTACGGCGTGGGCCAGGGCCGGGGCGGCGCTATCGTGGTGAAGGTCACGGTGGGCCAGAGCAGCATTGACGCCATTGAGGTGGTCAGCCAGAACGAGACCTACAACACGGGTTCTGTGCCCCTCGCCGCATATCCCGAGCTGATCGTGGCCAACCAGACGCTGAACGTGGACATGATGAGCGGCGCGACCATCACCAGCGCGGCCTTCCTGACCGCGGTCAAGGACGCCATTGTCCAGGCGGGCGGCGATCCCGCTCAGTTTAACGGCGAACTTCCCGCGGCGCAGGCTGTGGCGGACTGCGAGGCGGACGTTGTGGTCATCGGCGCCGGCGGCGCGGGCATGACCGCTGCAATCCATGCGGCCTATGCGGGCAAATCCGTCATTCTTCTGGAGAAGCTCAGCCTGGCGGGCGGCACCTCCAACTACTCCATCGAGGGCTTCGGCGCGGTGGGCGACAAGACTCACAACGGCCTGGGCAGCGACACGACGCCCGAGGGCCTGGCCGCTTCCCTGACGGGCAGCAATCCCAACGGCTCGGCTGCCGCCTTTGAAGTGCTGGCCAACAACAATGGCTCCGCCGCCGATTGGCTGCGCAGCATTGGCGCGCCCCTGACCGTGGCCGGAGGGCAGACCAGTGTGGCCTCCTCCCGCGAGGTGGGCGAGCTGGGCAATACCATTGTTTCCGCCCTCAAAGCTGAATGCGCCAAGAGCGGCGTGGACCTGCGGGTCAGGAACAGGGCAACCGAGCTGGTCATGGAGAACGGCGCGGTAGCGGGCGTCAAGGTTTCCGCCGAGGGCGGCGAGTACACCATCTCCGCCAAGGCTGTGGTTATCGCCACCGGCGGTTTCGGCGCCAACAATGAGCTGGTGTCCGAGAATTACCCCGCCCTTAAGG
>JAHZEH010000001.1:514-9376 GCA_019421925.1 Clostridia bacterium | reverse complement strand
GCACGGTGGGCGCCACGGGCGACGGCCAGCTGATGGCCCAGGCGGCAGGCGCGGAGCTCAAGAACATGGACTATATCCGTGTCAACTTCACCTATACCACCGCGGATAACGGCTATTACTACTACATGGGTTCGCTCTTCAACACCGGGGCCATCTTCGTCAATGGCGACGGCCAGCGCTTTGTCAACGACCAGGGCGCTTACGGCGTGGGTCTCAAAGTGGTCGAACAGGGCGGCACGGGCTGGGCTATCTTCGACAACTCCATTGTCGAGGGCGTCGAGGACGTGCGCAAGTATGGCGAGCTGGGCCTGTATGTGTCCGCCGATTCCATCGAGGAGCTGGCTGACAAGACGGGCATCAACAAGGAGAACCTGGTACAGACCGTCGAGAACTACAAGGGCTATGTGGCGAACGGAACGGATGAGGAGTTCGGCCGGGCCATGCTCAATATGACCTTTGATGAGGGCCCGTTCTATGCCTGCCCCATGACCTGCCGCGTGCAGGGCACCTTCGGCGGCATCAGCACCGATGAGGCCACCCAAGTTCTGACGGCTGACGGCAATGCTATCCCCGGCCTGTACGCCGCGGGCGAGTGCGCGAACGAGGGTACCTGGGGCGCTAACCCCGCCGCGGTCAATATCGTGTTCGGCCGCATTGCGGGCCAGAACGCCGCGGCCTATGCCGAATAAAGACCGAGCTCAGAGACTCATGGGGGCCGCCGGAATTCCGGCGGCCCCCTTTTTGTATCCTGACCGGGGCTTTTGGTTGTGGGGAGCGGTGGGCAGCAACCCTGCTGTAAAGCGGGGATTGATAAAATCCATGTTAATAATATAATTAGAAAAATCATAGCTGTTGATTGAGAATCTGCTGAAAATGATGGGACTGCTGTAGCACGGGCTCTCTTGAGGCTGAATTAGGGAGTTATTATGAAGGTTTTCCTAAAAAGAATTCTGATTTTAGTATTAATAACAGTCGCTATTGTGGCCTTATCCCTGGGTGTCTATCATAAAATCATGAATATCCAGGAGCAGATGTGCTGGGACATACTGGAGGATTCGGCCGACGCTGTAAATAATGAGATCCAGATTAAAATATCGGACAATATCAATATTCTCCGGCTTGTCTCGGGCGCAATGACGCAGGAAGAGCGTATCCATTCGCCGGAGGATATTCTCGCGCATATCAATTCTTTTTATAAAATGACAATGTTTAAAAGGATTGATATTCTTTATGCGGATAATACGGTGCTCCTCCAGACGGGCGATATGATAGACGCTCCGCAATCCATGGATTTTTCTTCTATAGCCCAAAGCGGCGAGCATATCTCTGACCGGACAGAAGATATTGTTGATGCAAGCCCTGTTATTCGTTATTATGTGCCGGTTGTAGAAGATGAAGAGACGTTGGCGTTTCTGGTAGGCGTGATTGACTGCACCGCCCTGCCTGAGTATTTTAAAACGCAGGTCTATCAAGGGGAAGCCTACAGATGTCTGGTTGACCGCTCGGACGGGTCGTTTCTATTGGATAACTGGCACGATACGCTGGGCAATATGTATGAGATGAAACCCCGAACTGTCAAAAAAGGGTACGAGGGGATGGACCTGCGGGAAGAAGTAAAAGCAGGGAACACCGGAACCATCGCTTATGCTTCTGCGGTAAACGGCGAAACGTCCTATATGTATTACACCCCCGCCGGAATATTTGATTGGCAGCTGCTGATCGTTGCACAGGAAGACGTTGTTTTTGCCGGGCGTATAGAAATTCAACGGATTTTGTTTGCTGTTGGAAGTTTTGAATTGATTGCGTTGTTTGCATTTTATATCTGGAACCTGTACAACATCGCAAAAACAATAAAACTCAGCGAAACAGACTCCCTGACCCGTCTGTATAACCGGAGCAAATTTAATCAGATCAGGGAGAAATATTTGGAACAGCCCCCAAAGACATTGGGAATTGTATTTTTTGATATAAACGGCCTGAAAAGAACCAATGATACCGCCGGCCATATACAAGGGGATACGCTCATCAAAACAATTGCAAAGTGCGTGGGAACGGCTTTTGGGAAAAATGCCTATCGTATTGGCGGCGATGAATTTGTTGCAATCGTCCCGGGGGTTTCCCGGGAGGAGCTCGGCAGGAGGATCGCTGAAGCAACGCGTCTTGTTGAAAAAGAGGGATACAGCGTTTCTTTCGGGGTCTCGTGGCGCAGCGGGGATTGCAATTTTACAGAACAGTTAAGAGAATCTGATTTCCGAATGTATGAGCAGAAAACTGCGCATAAAAGGGTTGGGGATGAGGTGGGCCATCCTTTGTAAAGACTTTGGGACTGGAATGGGGATTGTGCGCAGGGTGGATTTATAAAACTGGATATGCTTTGATGAAGGGGGCGGTTTCCGCCCCCTTTGCTTGTTTATCCGCACGGGGCCTGAAAGCAGGCTGGGGCGCCCTCCATATGGAGGGCGCCCCAGCGGCGGTGTTTCTCAATCCCCAAAAAACTAGATGGTTGCCAGCAGCCTCAGCACATATTCCTGCGTGGCCATGCCCTCGGAGAAGGCGGAGGCGCTGCCTGTGGCCACCCCCATTTTGAAGCCCTCCAGCAGATCCAGATTGGGCGCATAACCTGCCAGGAACCCGGCAACCATGGAGTCCCCCGCGCCCACGGAGTTTTTCACTTTGCCCTTGGGCACCGGGGAATAGGAGAGGAAACCGGTGGAGGAGAGGAAGATAGCCCCATCCCCCGCCATGGAGACCAGAACATTCTGGGCCCCCATGTCCTGGAGCTTACGGGCGTAGAGGGCGATATCGTCGTTGCCCTTCAGGGTTACGCCGAACATCTCGGCGAGTTCATGGTTGTTGGGCTTGATGAGGAACGGGTGGTATTTGAGCACCTTGAGGAGCAGGTCCTTCGTGGCGTCCACCACAAAGGCTACGCCCCGGCCCTGGAGACGCTCCAGGATGCGCTCATAGATGTCGTCCGGCGCGGTGGGAGGGATGCTGCCTGAGAGCACCAGAATGTCCCCCTCTCCCAGGGCGTCCAGCTTGTCGAAGAGGGCGGAAATGGCCGAGTCAGGGATCTCCGGGCCCCGGCAGTTGATCTCGCTCTCATAGTCCGCCTTGATCTTGACGTTGATGCGGGAGACGCCCTGCTCCAGATGGATGAAATCGGTATTCACGCCCAGGGACTGGGCCCCCCGTTCAATCTCATCCCCCGTGAAGCCCGCAACAAAGCCCAAGGCGATGCTGGGGATGCCCAGGTTGTGCAGCACGATGGAGACGTTGATGCCCTTACCGCCGGGGAACATGGTCTCAGACCGGGTGCGGTTGGTCATGCCCGGAACAAATTCGTCCAGCCGGACGATATAGTCCAGGGAGGGGTTGAACGTAACGGTATAGATCATGGCGGGACCACCTTCTTTTTTTTATATTTTATCAATTGGCGGAACGCAGGTCAACAAATAGGAAGAAATTGCGATTTTACATGGTTTTTACCTGTGCGGGCACGGCATTTTACAGAGCCGTTTTACAATGTGCCTGTACTCAAAAAAGAGCAAAATCATGGTTCACAAAGAAGAAAGGTGGAACATCACTCATGAAGAAAATGATTGCTTTGGCAATGGCCTGCGGCCTGTGCCTCACCACGCTTGCCGGCTGCGGCTCCCCTGCGGCGGAGCCGGCGGATGAACCCACCCAGGCCCCCACTCAGGCGCCTGTGACGGACTCCGCCCAGCCCGAGGCGGTTCCCGAGAACACTGCATCCCAGGGCATGACCGGCTCCATCGTGGTGGTCTCCCGCGAGGATGGTTCCGGTACCCGCGGCGCTTTCATCGAGCTGCGTGGCATTGAGGAGAAGGACGCCGACGGCAACAAGGTGGACAACACCACGGTCGAGGCCCTGATCGCCAACGCTACCGACGTGATGATGACCCAGGTGGCGGGCAACAAGGCGGCCATCGGTTACATCTCCCTGGGCTCCCTCAACCCGACGGTCAAAGCCCTGATGGTGGACGGCGTGGCTCCCTCCACTGAGACGGTCAAGGACGGCACCTATAAAGTAGCCCGTCCCTTCAATATCGCCACCAGCGGAACGGTCTCCGACGTTGCTCAGGATTTCATTAACTTCATCCTGAGCGCTGAGGGCCAGGAGGTGGTTTCCGGCAGCTACATCAAGATTGACGATGCGGCCGCGCCCTTCACCAGCAACGGCGCCACCGGCAAGATCGTCGTCGCCGGCTCCTCCTCCGTCACCCCTGTCATGGAGAAACTGAAGGAAGCATACTGCGCCCTCAACGCCGGCGCCACCATTGAGGTTCAGATGACGGACTCCTCCGCCGGCATGCGTTCCGCCATTGACGGCGTGTGCGATATCGGCATGGCCTCCCGTGAACTCAAGGACAGCGAGCTCGAGGCCGGCCTTACCGCCACCGCCATCGCCCTGGACGGCATCGCCGTGGTTGTCAACCCTGAAAATCCCCTCAGCGACATGAGCAGCGACATGATCAAGCAGATCTACGTGGGTGCTGTGACGAACTGGGAAGATGTGAAGTAAGAGACCATCCAACAGGATAGGGTATGGGCGGGAAGGAATTTTCCGCCCATACCGCTGTGTTGGCGGCCCGCTTCCATCCGACGGAATTGGAGTACCGTGATGAAGAATGTAAAAAAGGCAAAAAGTTCCCACGTTTTGCTGGAGAAAAGCATGAACGGCCTCTTCCTGGTCACGGCGTGCGTCTCCATCCTGGCTGTACTGCTCATCTGCGTCTTTCTCTTCGCCAACGGCCTGCCGGCCATCTTTGAGATCGGCGTGGGGGAATTCCTCGGCGGAACCGTCTGGAAACCCACCAGTGAACCCGGCTCCTTCGGTATCCTGCCGATGATTATGGGCAGCATCTATGTCACGGCCGGGGCGGTGCTCATCGGGGTGCCGGTCGGCATCCTGGCCGCAGTCTTCCTGGCCCGCTTCTGCCCCAAGAGGATCTACCGGCTCATCAAGCCGGTCATCACCCTGCTGGCGGGCATCCCCTCCATCGTCTACGGCTTTTTCGGCATCGTGGTGCTGGTGCCCTTTGTGCGCGACAGCTTCGGCGGGGATGGCAACAGCATCCTGACGGCCTCTATCCTGCTGGGCATCATGATCCTGCCCACCATTATCAACGTGAGCGAATCGGCTCTCAGGGCGGTGCCCCAGAGCTACTACGAGGGGGCGATCGCCCTTGGGGCCACCCATGAGCGGGCGGTCATGGGCACCGTACTGCCCGCCGCCAAATCGGGCGTGCTGGCGGGGGTCATTTTGGGCATCGGCAGGGCGATTGGCGAGACCATGGCCGTTATCATGGTGGCGGGCAACCAGCCGCGCATGCCCGCAGGGCTGCTCAAGGGCGTGAGGACGCTGACAGGCAACATCGTCATTGAGATGGGATATGCCGCCGACCTGCACAGGGAGGCCCTCATCGCTACGGGCGTGGTGCTCTTCGTGTTCATTCTCCTCATCAACGCCTGCTTCTCCGCTCTGCAGAACCGGAAAGGGGGAAAGGCCTGATGTCCACGGAAAAGACCGCTCTGAAAAAGACTGGCAAGGAGGGCCTCTACACCCTCAGGATGAGAATGGCCGACCGGCTGCGGGCCTACCGCAGGGACCCGCTCTCCCTGATTATCTTCCTGCTGGTTTGCCTGGCGATCCTCGCCACCATGTTCGTCATGGTGTATATCATCGTCCACATTCTGGTCAAGGGTATCCCCTATCTCACCCCCAGCCTGTTCGCCTATACCTACACCACCGAGAACGTTTCGGTCTTCCCGGCGATCATCACCACGCTGTATATGGTGGGCCTCTCGCTGCTTATCTCCGCGCCGCTGGGCATCGGCTGCGCCATCTACATGGTGGAATACGCGGGCCGGGGCAACCGCTTCGTCAAGTACGTGCGCCTGACCACCGAGACGCTCGCCGGCATCCCCTCCATCATATACGGCCTGTTCGGCACGCTGTTTTTTGTCACGCAGCTCGATTGGGGCTACTCCCTGCTGGCGGGCACGCTCACCATCTCCATCATGATCCTGCCCCTCATCATCCGAACGACGGAGGAGGCCCTCAAATCCGTGCCCGATCTCTACCGGGAGGCCAGCTTCGGCCTGGGCGCGGGCAAGCTGCGCACGGTGTTCCGGATCGTCCTGCCTTCGGCCATCCCCGGCATCTTTTCGGGCGTGATTCTGGCAATCGGCAGGATTGTGGGCGAGTCGGCCGCCCTGCTGTATACCTCGGGCAGCGTAGCCAAGATTCCGGAAAATCTGATGGAGTCGGGCCGGACCCTGGCTATCCATATGTACGCCCTCTCCAGGGAGGGACTGTATACCAACCAGGCCTATGCCACCGCCGTGGTGCTGGTGGTGGTGGTCATGCTCATCAACGGCGTGGCCAGTCTTATCGCCAAACAACTGGGGAGGAACCATGAATAAGTTTGATATAGAAAACCTCAACCTGTATTATGACTCCTTTCACGCCCTCAAGGAGGTCAACCTGGCCATTGAGGAGAAATGCGTAACCGCCTTTATCGGCCCCTCGGGCTGCGGCAAATCCACCCTGCTGAAGACCCTCAACCGCATGAACGACATCGTGGAGGGCTGCCGCATCACCGGCAGGATCGCCCTGGACGGCGAGGACATCTACCACAACTACGACGTCAACCTCCTGCGCAAAAACGTGGGGATGGTCTTTCAAAAGCCCAACCCCTTCCCCATGAGCGTGTATGACAACATCGCCTACGGTCCCCGGACCCACGGGATCCGCAACAAGAAGAAGCTCGACGAGATCGTGGAGCGGAGCCTCTCCGCCGCCTTTATCTGGGAGGAGCTCAAAGACCGTCTCAAAAAGAGCGCCATGGGCCTCTCGGGCGGCCAGCAGCAGCGCCTGTGCATCGCCCGGGCCCTGGCCGTGGAGCCCCAGGTGCTCCTTATGGACGAGCCCACCTCCGCCCTCGACCCCATCTCCACCATGAAGATCGAGGATCTGGTGCAGGAGCTCAAAACCAAGTATACTATCGTCATGGTGACCCACAACATGCAGCAGGCCACCCGTGTTTCCGACAAGACGGCCTTCTTCCTGCTGGGGGAAGTGGTGGAATACGGGGAGACGGAGAACATCTTCTCCATGCCCAAGGATAAGCGTACGGAGGACTATATTACCGGCCGGTTCGGCTGAGACCGGAAAAACAGGAGGACAGCAGCATGAGAACCCGGTTTGACCAGGAGCTGGAGAGGCTCAACACGGAGATCATCGAAATGGGCGGCATGATCGAGTCCGCAATCGGCAACGCCGTGACCGCCCTTGTAAACCAGGACGTCGAGCTCGCCCGCGTCGCCATTGAGAGCGACCGGGAGATCGACGAGATGGAGCGCCAGATCGAGCGGCACTGCCTGCGCCTGCTCCTGCAGCAGCAGCCCGTGGCCGCCGACCTGCGCCTCATCTCCACCGCCCTCAAACTCATCACGGATATGGAGAGGATCGGCGACCACGCCGAGGATATTTCCGAAATTACATTGCGTTTGGCGGGCGAACAATATACCATGGATATAGACCACCTGAACCGGATGGCCAAAGCGGCCACGGGGATGGTCAAAAAGAGCGTGGACGCCTTTGTGGCCCGGGACAAGGATATGGCCTCGGAGGTAATTGCGGACGACGACGTCATCGACGCCCTCTTTGACAGCGCAAAGACTGAACTGATCCGCCTCATTCAGCTCGACGCCGCAAACGGCGAGCAGGCGGTGGACTTCCTTCTGGTGGCCAAGTATTTTGAGCGCATCGGCGATCATGCGGTCAATATCGCCCAGTGGGTCATCTTCTCCGTGACGGGCGAGCATAAGCGGGAACGGATTCTTTAAAGACGGGTAAAGGGGAAAGGGTCAGATGGCAACGACGATTTTCGTGGTGGAAGACGATGAGAGCATCCGCGAGCTCATCCTCTATGCGCTGGTCTCCGGCGGGTATGAGGCCGAGGGTTTTGAGAAGGGCGCGCCCTTCTTCGAGGCGCTGCTGCACAGGAGGCCCAACCTGGTGCTTCTGGATATTATGCTGCCGGATGGGGACGGACTCTCCATTCTGGGCAGGCTCAAGGCCATGCCAAGCTATGAGAAAATTCCCGTGGTGCTCCTGACGGCCAAGACCAGCGAATATGACAAGGTCAAGGGCCTGGACGCGGGCGCGGACGACTATGTCACCAAGCCTTTCGGGGTTATGGAACTGCTCTCCCGCCTGCGGGCTGTACTGCGCCGCTGCCAGAGTGAGGAGAAGGAGACCTGCCTGAGCGCCGGGCCTGTCACGCTGGACTACAGCAGGAGGCAGCTCCTGGTCTGCGGCGAGCCCTGCAATTTGACCTACAAGGAATTCGAACTGCTCTACTACCTCATGCAGAACAAGGGCATCGTCCTCTCCCGTGAGCAGATCATGCGCCGGGTCTGGGGATTCGATTTCCAGGGGGAGAGCCGTACGGTGGATATGCATGTTAAGACCCTGCGGCAGAAGCTGGACTCCCACGGCTGCTCCGACCTGATTAAGACGGTGCGGTCCGTGGGCTATAAAATTGAGGGGGAATGAGGAGAAAGGGGGAAGGGGAACCGTGAAAAAACGCATCTTTCTGGTGATGGCTGTGCTGTGCCTGGTCCTTGTGCTTGTCACGGGCGTGGGCATGGCCTGGTTCTACTACGGTTTTTACGTCAACACTGCGCAGGAGAATATCAGGGACCAGTGCGCGCTTCTGGCCCAGAGCGTTGAGGAGAGCGGCGCGTCAGGCGCGGGCGACGCTCAGATGAAGTCCTTTGCCGCAAGCATGCCGGACGCCCGCGTCACCCTCATCGGCGCGGACGGCACGG
>JAHZEH010000001.1:0-504 GCA_019421925.1 Clostridia bacterium | reverse complement strand
CTCTTTGACACCCTGCCCGGCGCGTCGGGCATGGAGAACCACGCCACCCGCGAGGAGTTCGTGTCCGCCCTCCAGGCGGGGAGCGGCGAGGCCATGCGTGAATCGGCCACCACCCATGCGAAGGCCTATTACTACGCCCTGCGCCTCTCCGACGGCTCTGCCATCCGCCTCTCCCGCCAGGTGGACAGCATCTGGCGGGTGTTCGCCGACACCCTGCCCATTATCCAGGGGCTGATCCTGCTGCTGCTCATTGCGGCGCTGGTGTGCGCCAATCTGCTCAGCAGGCGTATTATTGAACCGGTCAACGCAGTGGCTCTTCGTATTGAGGGGGCGTTGGGGGGACAGCAAAGCCTGGAGGGGGCCCATGCCTATGACGAGCTGGAGCCCTTCCTGAGCAAGATCGCAGCGCTCTCCGAGCAGTCCCAGAAATACGTCCTTCAGCTCCAGCAGGAGCGCGACACCATGTCCAACATCACCCGCAACATGCGGGAGGGCCTGGTGCTG